>JBMONJ010000019.1:1358-2543 GCA_049324655.1 Candidatus Omnitrophota bacterium
TTCTTTTTCCCAGCCAAGCTTGGCTGGTTTATCATTATGGAGATAAACATAATCGTAATTATCTTTTATTGTGGCTCAGGCATATCCAGGGCGTCCATAAGCATACCCTTCATTTTTAACTTGACATATTAAATATTAAGCTTATAATTTGGCTATGAAATATAGAATTCTGACCAAGACGATTGCGCGGGCGAAGACGACATTTCCGGCGCTGGTAATAACCGGGCCCCGGCAGTCGGGTAAAACCACTCTGCTTAGAGATTTATTCCGCTCAACTCACACCTATCGCAATCTGGAAGACCCCGATACCCGGATGCGGGCTAAAGAGGACCCGCGCGGCTTTTTAGGGCAGTTTGAAAAACCGGTAGTTCTTGATGAAATCCAGTATGCCCCGGAACTCCTGCCCTATATCAAAACCGATATAGATGAACGGCGCAAGGCCGGGAAATGGATATTGACCGGTTCGCAGAATTTTACTTTAATGAGAGGAGTCAGCGAATCTCTGGCGGGCCGGGCGGCGATCCTTTCGCTTCTGCCTTTTTCCTTTGCCGAGCGGACTGACAGAGGAGAGGAATCTTTAAACATTATTTCTTGGTTGAAGAATCTCTTGCCATTGCCGAAGGGCGCTCAGAAACTCTCTTCGCCGGCTAATCTTTTATTACGCGGCAGTTATCCGGAGATAGCCAGTAAGAAGACGGTAGACAAAGATTTGTGGTGCAGTTCTTATATTGCTACCTATATTGAAAGGGATATCCGTAATTTATCTCAAGTAGGAGACCTGAGTCAATTCGAGAGATTCTTGCGATTGTGCGCCATTAGAACCGGTCAGATTTTAAGCGTCTCTGAGTTAAGCCGGGAAGTGGGAATTTCGGTACCCACCGCCCGACGTTGGCTTTCTTTGCTTGAAACGGGATACCAGATTTATCTGCTTTACCCTTTTTATAGGAATCTCGGTAAAAGACTGGTAAAAAGCCCAAAGTTATATTTTACGGATACTGCCCTGGCTTGCTATCTCTTAGGTTTACGGGAACCCAATACCCTGCTCAACAGTCCGCACTTTCCGCATATCTTTGAGTCGTTTGTGGTGACGGATCTCTGGAAACGATTTTTGCACTTTGGCCAGACCCCATCGCTGTATTACCTTAAGACGCGGGACGGTTTGGAAGTTGATGCGGTGTTGGAAAT
>JBMONJ010000020.1:0-1329 GCA_049324655.1 Candidatus Omnitrophota bacterium
TCCGCTCCGGGGCCTTGGCCATCGCGGGTAGTTGTCCATTTGCCGACGCGGAAGCGCGGGTCTTGCAAAAGATAATCCATAAGCATGGTCTTGCCCGCGCCGTAAACGCCGGCGATAATCACGGCTTTCGCTACCGGCGAGGCCGCCCGCCTTCCTTTGGAAGTCGAGGCCTCGGCCGAAAGGCGAGCCTTCGCCCCGCCCTTAACGGCGGGTCGCAAGACCTCGACGCCCCTTGTGGTTAAATCGTTGAAGGCGGCGGGCGAGGAGGAATCCCGGCTTTCCTGCCAGACCATTTTCTTAAGCAGCGCGGAGTCGGCTTCAGTTAATTCATAAACCTCGGCAATTGCCATAGCCAAGCCGCATAAATCTTCACGCAACAAATGCTTGCTCTGGCGGTTAAACGCGCTTAATAATTCCCTCACCTGCGAAAACCTTGGGCTCCGGACCCAGCGCAAACGCAGGGACGCCTTGGTATAAAATGCTTCCAACAACGAGATATATTTTTGCGCAGCTTTAAAGGCAGGATTGGGAATGCGCTGGCTTTTCTTTTCGGGGTTTTGGATATTGAGGGGAATGCGTGCGGCGCAATAAAGTCTGGCCCACCAAAGGGCGCGCTGATAGGGCGAACCCCGGATAATCTGAGCGCAGGCGACAAACTTAAGGAATATCTCGGTTAATAAGGCCTCGCGGTCAACCGGCTGGTCGCCGGTCAATTCTCTTTTTACCAGCTCATCGCGATAGCCGGCCATTATCGGATGCAGAAAATTAGAATTAGCCACTCTGGCGATAATCCATTCGATTATTAAAATAGCCCGTTCGGCATCTTTTCTGTCTACTGCTGCCAGCGCCATACTCAGCGCAGGGTGAAATCCAACCAAGTCCGGCTCGGCCTTGATATCATTGCGGTCTCGCATTCCCAAAATATTCAGCCGCGCCGCGGAAAAATCTTTCCGGCGGATTAAAGCAACAATACTTTTCGCCTTGCTCGTAATGTCCTTATTTCTTTTTTCTGCGTCAATCCTTAAAGGCTTAAGCCGGGTTTGCTGAAGGCGCGCGATCACCGCTTCGGTATTCTGCCGTCTTATCTGCAGATAGCCTGTTGCCATTTTTAAGAATATCGCCACGGTGCGGATATGCCGTTGGCTGATAATCAGCATTTGCGTTGCGGCCCAAAGCAAGAGACGCGCGAGTCTTTTTTCTTCCGCCTTTTGTTCCGCGATATGCTTGGCCATTGTGCCTAAGACGGCGTGGATATGGCTGAGGAATTGGGCGGTTTGCGAAGCGCTTAATTGATAATCATTTTCCTCAATGGTCTGTAAAATGGCGGCG
>JBMONJ010000020.1:1339-2528 GCA_049324655.1 Candidatus Omnitrophota bacterium
ATTTTTCCGCTGGCAATCGCCCAGCGCCGGTCGCGCAGCTCAGAGTCTATTTGTTCATCCATACCCCGGAAGGCCTCCCAAGAGGTAGTAAAGGTTAACTTGCCTTCGCTGAGCCGCGGCCGTTTGCCGCCTGCGGGAATTGCGTAAACCCCGTGAGAGACAATTAATTTCCTGCCCTGCCGCCGCACCACATTGCGCCGGAATCCTTGCGCCAGTCTTGCCCGGAAAAACTCGAGTATTGACGCGTTGATTTTGGGGATCAGGCCCTTGCCCAACAGCCAATGCGCTGCCGGCTCATTGCCGCGGTTTATAAGCTCGGCGGCGCGGCGGATTTTACCAAGGAATCCCGCCGGCAGGTTTTTCTCAGTAAGAGTTAATAACTCCTTCACGAGCCTATCTCTTTCCCTAAGCGACTGCGCCTTGGCTTCTCCCTGTAACGCCATTCTGCGGGTCAGGAGGACAAAGAGCATAATATTTATTCCAAATAAATCCTCAAAATAATCCCTTGCCCGCGCCTCTTTCTTGCCCGGCCCGCGGTGGACAGGGGAGCTGGTTAAGGCGCGCTGCAAGGCGTTTCCCAATCTATCGCCGATGACTGAAAGGCAATTATTAAAATCTCTTACGGTAGTGAGATAGATCAAAAATTGGGCGCGAATCTCACCGTGTCCTGCAAAGAAAGATACAATATCTGCAAATTTATCTGGAGAGGCGAAAACCTGCTGTGCCTGCTCTCTTACTTCAGGCAAGATATTATCGCAATATGCCAAACCATGTAACACCAGCAACCAGCTAAATGGCATTTGTTTAACAATAGTTTCTATGTCGGGAAAACTTAAGCCGGCTGGGATATCTTTTCCAAGCTCAAAAATCTGTTTTATTATTTCCAACAGCGCCTCTTCCCAGTTTTCTGCGGTTCTGCGTAAATTAAGCGTATCCTGTAAAAACGGCATCCCTATAACCTCAAGAAACAATTCTCTGAATATCTTAAACTGTGGCAACCGGATACCATATTCTTTCCAAATCTTTTTACTGAATACCGCATATCTTAACCGGGGATTACAATTTTTGTCCAGCAACGCGCCTTTCAGACGGATTCTTTTGCGCATTCGCAGGCGAGGATCGTTTGCTAATTTGTCTAAAGACTTCTCGTCATGGAATATCCATAACAGCTCCTGCAGCTCTGCGACAG
>JBMONJ010000021.1:0-21328 GCA_049324655.1 Candidatus Omnitrophota bacterium
CCGCGAGGAAATCTTTGGTCCGGTTTTGGCGGTAATCCGTTTCTCCTCGGAAGAAGAGGCAGTAAGGCTGGCCAATGATTCAGATTTTGGTCTGGCAGCTATGGTCTGGACGCAAGATAAAGAGAATTCCGAGCGGGTAGCCAAAGCGCTTCGCTGTGGCACAGTCTGGGTAAATACCTACGGTGGATTTTATAATGAGGCGCCTTTTGGCGGTTATAAACAGAGCGGCATTGGCCGGGAATTGGGCCAGGCCGGATTGTGGGAATATACCCTGTTAAAACATATTAACCGCGACTTAAGCCCGGATGGCCGGCCCTTAGTTGCGAATTGGTTTGTCTAATGAGGCCACGATTTACGGAACGAAGTGACGTAAATCGTTTGGCCGAATTAGATCCTTGACAATTTTTGCGTCTGAAGTTGCCTTCTGAATCAAATGTTATTTCAAAAATTGTCAAGGACTTAATTCGCAGACGGCCCTGACATCTTAAGATGTCAGGGCATATGATTTACCTCGTCATTCGACTCCGTAAATCATCTGCTCATTAAGGGAGCGTAAAAATGGATAATAAGATTATAGTTTGGGACAAAAATTTGGAAGCCAAATTCAATCTTATGATTAGTAAGATTCCCATGTTTCACCGTCAGATTGCCAGCCGAGTAGCCAAGACTGCAGCTGAAGACTATGCGCGCCAGCGCAATTCTCCGACGGTAAACGAAGGAGATGTGGTTAAGGCCTTCTTGGATGAAGTGCCCAAGCCGTTTTACAGTATGATGATTAAGCTCTTTGACGAAGTTGGTTTTGACTATCGTAAGTATCAGGGCAAGGCTTAAGATGCCGCAAAACCGTCATACGATATTTATTGCCGCGCCAGCGGATGAAGTCTTTAAACAAGCGCTTTTGTGGGGCGAGGCAAAGTGGTGGCCCAAACATTCCTTGATGCAGTTTATCCGTCGGTCCGGCGAAGAAATTAAAATTGGGACAATCTATCGCCAGAAAGTGAAGCTGCCCTTTGGCCCGCAGTGGGAGGTCGCGATAAACGAAATTGTCCCGGTCCAAAGGGTAAGCCGGAATTTTTTGAACGGCATATTTAAGGGCCGGGAAATGGTCTTGGTTATCCCGCAGACTTTTGGCTGTCAGGTTGATTATGTGCTGGATTATGAAATTAACGGAAAGATAAATAAATTGCTTTGGAAAATATTTTTTCAGAGATTGCATGACGAGAATCTCAAACTTATCTTAGAGAGTATGCGCGAATATATTTTGAAAGAGGTAAGGCAATGAAAATCGCCGTTATCGGCGCCGGCGCCATTGGCTCGGTCTTGGCCGGGTATTTAACGCAAGTCGGAGAAGAGGTTCAGCTTATCGCTCACCCGGCTCAGTTAGCAGCATTAAAAGACAAGCCGCTGGTTATTAATGGAGTGCGCGGCAGACAGGAAATTAAGGTGCGGGCGGAGCCGGCTTTGCGCGAGAGGGTAAGCCTGATAATTATGGCCACCAAGACGCAGGATATTTATCAGGCCTTAAAGGAAAACCAGAATTTTATGAAAAAGCCTTTGGTGCTTTCCACGCAAAACGGGGTGCAGGCCGACTGGCTGATTCGGGTGCTTTGTCTGGAAAAAAATATTATGAGCAGTATCGTGATGTTCGGCGCAACTTTTCTAAAGCCCGGAGAAGTAGTGCATAATTTTGAGGGCGACATTATTATCGGCCGGCCGTTTATCCCCCTCGACATGCGCGTAAATGTGATTGCCCGGGTATTAAAGCAGGTTGTCCCCGTAGTAATTTCCAAAGACATAATGGGAATGAAGTGGATGAAGCTCTTTGTGAATTTCAACAACTGCCTTCCTGCGGTCTTGGGCAAATCAATGCAAGATACTTTTAGCGACGAGCGAATTTGCGCCTTGAGTATCCGTCTTTTAAAAGAGGGCTTAAGAATCGTGGACAAGGCCGGCATAAAACTTTTGTCCTTGCCGAATTTTCCCGAGGAGCGCGTGCGGACTCTGGCGCAAATGCCCATTGAGCAAACTGCTGCTATTTTAAAAAAGACGATGACCGGATTAAGCCAAGAGCCGCTTTATGGCTCGATCTTACAGAGTATTTTGCGCAAGCGCAAATCCGAAATAGATTACATCAACGGCGAGATTGTTTCTTTGGCAAAAGACCATAAACTTCGCGCGCCTCTGAATGAGCAGATAGTTAAGTTAGTGCATCAGGTTGAGTCCGACGGAAAGTTCCTTACTCCTGATGGACTTTTAAGGAGATTTAAATAAAATGCGTATGCAGTTTCCCAAATTAAAGGTCACCCTGCTAAAGAAAGAAGGCGACTGCTATCACGGTTATGAAGTTGGCGACAGCTTTATCTTCGAGGACTTTACCCATCCGCCCAAAACCGGTGTCTGCTTGGGCATCATCCATTCGATTTTTCCCGTGCTCTATGCCCTGACCTTTGGCGCGCGCTTTCCCTTTATGGATAATCCGCTTTCTTTGAAAACCACTTGTCCGGATAACGGCAAGCTGGAATTTCTGGCTGAAGTCTTGGATGAAAATGGCAAGGTTGTCGTCGAGAAAAAAGTGTCCGTGTCTTCCGGGCCGCATCCCAAGAAAATGGTAATCAGCGTTGAAGAAGTCCGGGGCAGGTGTGCTTTTGGCTATAAAAAGGGAGACCAATGGGAAGTGAGGGGTTTACGCACGCCGCGAGATTTTTGCGGCGCCGCGTATCATACGATGTTCCCGGTTTTATTCGCCTTAAATTTCGGCGCCAGTTATCCCTTTATGGAAAACCCCAATTCTTTGAATACGATTACTTGTCCTGACGGCGGGCATATTCGATTCAAAGTGAAAAGAGTAGAAGAATAAAAAATTTTAACGCAAATTCGCGTTAGATTTGCGGCAATTCGCGTTAAAAGTATAGACAACAACGAAAGGATGTTATGAAAAGAAGAGTAGTCATTACCGGGGTGGGGGTTATTTCGCCCAACGGTATCGGCAAGGAGGAGTTTTGGAAGAATATGGCTGCGGGCCGGGCAGCCATTCATCGGGTCACGGATTTTGATGTTTCCCATTTTAATTCACAAATTGTCGCGGATGTGCCGCAGTTTGATCCGATAAAATTGGGCCTGACTCACGACGAGGCAGTGCGAATGGATCGCTATGTCCAGTTTGCTATGGTGGCGACCCGGATGGCTTTGGAAGATTCCAAATTAGATTTGAACAAAGTGGACCGCGAGCGTATGGGCGTTTCCTTGGCCAATGCCATTTGCGGCACCAAATATATGGAAGAAGAATTTGCCATGGTAACCGACAGCGGCAAAGAGCCGATAAATCCAGCCCTGGCCCGTCCGGACTTATATGATGCCTCAATGTTTAACACGCCTTCCAGCGAAATCGCCAGCCGGTATAAATTAAACGGCATTTGTAATACGATTTCCACGGGCTGCACTGCCGGAACCGACTCGGTAGGATTTTCCTTTGAATCCATTCAAGATGGCGACGCGGACATCCTGATTACCGGAGCCAGCGAAGCGCCCATCACTCCCATCACCTTTGGCGCTTTTGATGTGGTTAATGTGATGTCCAATTATAATGACGAGCCGCACAAGGCCTCGCGGCCTTTTGATTTAAAGCGCAACGGCTTTGTGATTTCCGAGGGCTGCGGGATTTTGATCGTCGAGGAATTAGAGCATGCCTTAAAAAGAGGCGCGCGTATCTACGCCGAGATAATTGGTTACGGAACCTCCAACAACGCCTTTCATATGACTGACTTGCCTTCGGACGGAGTGGCAATGGCTGACTGTATTAATCTGGCCATTGCCGATGCGGGCATTAAACCGACGGACATCGACCATATTAATGCCCACGGCAGCTCCACGAAGCAGAATGATGTATTTGAGACCAATGCCTATAAGTTGGTTTTTGGTGATTACGCGTACAAACTGCCGATTAGTTCCTTAAAATCAATGGTCGGACATCCCTTGGCTGCGGCCAACAGCACCGAGTTAGTGGCTTGTTGTATGATTTTCCGGGATAATCTTATTCCGCCGACGATAAATCAGGAATTCTCTGATCCTGATTGCGACTTGGATTATGTGCCGAATGTCGCCCGGCCAAAAAAGGTAAATTGCATTTTAAAAACCAGCAGTGGCTTTTCCGGAATTCACTCGGCGATGATTTTGAAAAGATTCTTGTTTTGAAATAAGTAAAATGGTTTGAGGATGAGTTGTGTGTTGTGAGTCGCGTAGTGGGTTGTGGGAATGGGTTATTAAGCCCCACAACTCATCCGCACAACCCGACGCATAACCCACAACGCACCCTCACAACAAAATTTGTATTTTCATCAAGGACTAACCAAATGAAAAAAGTAGCAGTTACCGGTTTTGGGGTAGTGGCTCCGCCCGGAGTGGACAAGCGGGTCTTCTGGGCCAATATCAAGGCCGGCCATTCCTTGGTAAAGGTGATTACCCGTTTTGACGCCGGCAAATATTCCTCGCACATCGCGGGACAGGTGCATGAATTGGATGCCTATACCCATGTTTCCTCACGCCTGTTAAAAAAGATGGATGTGTTTTCGCATATGGCCTTGGTGGCTTCGGAAATGGCCCTGAAGGACGCGGGTTTGGATTTAAGCAAAGAAGACTTAAAGCGCGCGGGAATTTTTATGGGTAACGCGATTGGCGGCTGGCTTTACGCCGAGACCGAGCTGCGCGATATGTATTTGGAGGGCCGCGCCGGCATTAGTCCCTATATGGCCTCGGCCTGGTTTCCTGCTGCTCCCCAAGGACAAGTTTCGATTTATTATGGAATTAAAGGTTATAGCAAGACCGTGGTGGCAGACCGCGCCAGCTCTTTAATGGCCATTGGCTATGCCTGTAAGGTCTTGAATAAAAATAAATGCGACTTTATTCTATCCGGAGGAATGGAGGCGCCGGTTACTCCCTATGCGCTTTTATGCTGCAACACCTCCGGGGTTTTATCGCGGAGAAATTCCGAGCCGCAGACTGCTTACCGGCCGTTTGACAAAACTCGCGACGGATTGGTTATTGGGGAAGGCGCCGGGGTTTTGATTTTAGAGACGCCGGAAAGGGCCGCGCAAAGAGGGGTAAAAGTGCAAGCCAATATTTTAGGCTATGCCACGACCACTGACGGGTTTGACCGTATTAATCCCGAGCCTGACGGAAAACACTTAGCAAAGGCAATTCAGCTGGCAATGGATGATGCTGCAGTGGGTCCGCAAGACATTGATTACATTTGCGCGGATGGCGCTGCCACGCAAATTGGTGACATCACCGAAACTTTGGGTATAAAGGCGGCATTGGGAAAACGGGCTTATCAAATTCCGGTCTCCGCGCCTAAATCAATGTTTGGAAATTTATTGGGCGCCTCCGGGGCCGTGGATGTGATTACCACGATTTTAGCCATGGAAAATAAGACTGTGCCTGCGACGATAAATTTAAATGAGAAAGACCCGCAGTGCGATTTGGATTATTGTCCCAACAAGGCGCAGGCCAAAGAGATTAAAAAGGCAATGGTTATCTCCCGCGGCAGGGGCGGGATAAATTGTGTGATGATAATTGAGAAATCTTGATAAGAGGGTTTGGGTTTCGGTATGGGTATCGGTAAGGTATCGGTTTGGGTTTAGGTTTCGTTAAGGAGGGGCTGATATGGAATTAACAGATAAGGTGAAAGACGTCTTTGTCAAAGTGCTCAAGGTCAAGCCGGAAGAGGTAGATGTTAATGCCCAGCTCTATGCCAATTTGGGCTGCGACTCGACGGAAATGGTGGAGATTTCCGTGGCTTTGGAAAAAACCTTTGGCGTGGATTTGGCTGACAATGAAGTAAAGAAAACCCACTCAATTAGCGAGATCACAGAAATTCTGAAGGCAAAGGGCGCGAAATGATTATTGATTTAAGCCTGCCGATTGACGATACGCTCAAAGAGACTCACGCGGCCAAAATCGAGCGCATCACTCATAAAGACGGCGTGGAGCATTTTAACTGGGTGGTGATGAGTAAAGAGCCGGCAGGGGAGGAAAGGTTTAAAAAAGGCGAGCGGGTGGCGGGGCCGGATGAAATTCCCGACGGAGAAATGCCTTCTTTGGAAATCGTCCACTCTTCAGTGCATATGGGCACGCATGTGGACGCGCCGTATCATTATGGAAGCAAAAGCGAAGGCAAGCCGGCCAAGAAAAGCAGCGATATACCCTTGGAATGGTGCCTTGGTCCCGGCGTGGTTTTGGATTTTAGTCATAAAAAATTCCCCGAGGCCATTGGCAAAGCAGATGTCATTGCCGCATTAAAAAAAATAAATTATAAACTCAAACCAATGGATATTGTGTTAATCCGCACTGACGCAGATAAACTTTTAGGCACTACGGATTATGTGAATAAATATGTGGGTATGCTGCCGGATGGCGTGGAATATATTTTAGAGCAGGGCGTCAAAATGCTGGGAATTGATACTATGGGTCTGGACCGGCCGTGCTTTGTGATGTTCAAAGAATTCCTGACCACCAAAGATAAAAGCAAAATTTGGCCGTGTCATTTTTTAGGCCGGCGTCGAGAGTTCTGCCATATGGAAAGATTGGGAAATTTAGGAGCTATCCCAAAACCATTCGGGTTTACTGTGTCGTGCTTGCCGGTTAAAGTAAAAGACACGGGTGCTGGTTGGTGTCGGGCAGTGGCGATTATCGGATAGGAAATTAGGAAAAGGTATGAGTGAGCGTTCGGTTTTTCATCTTATTTCTGAGGTAACCAGCAAGGCAGGCGTGTCCTGCATTTTGATCGGCGGTTTTGCCGTTAATTGTTATAAAGTTACGCGGCAGACAGTCGACCTGGATTTTTTAATTACCAAAGATGATTTTGATAAGATACGCCCTGCTTTAGAAAAAGCAGGATATAAACAAATTACGCGCGAGAAGAATTTTGCCCAGCTTAAAAGCAGCCGGTTATCTTTATTGGATGTTGATTTTATGTTTGTTGAAGGAGAAACTTTTGCGAAAATCATTGGTGAAGGCCGAGAGGTTAAAATTGCCGGTCAAAAGTTTATTGTTCCCTCGCTTGAACATCTGCTTGCCCTTAAATTGCATTCAATTAAATTTAATCCCAAGCTACGTTTAATGCGGGATTTACCGGATATCGTTAATTTGATAAGGATAAATAAGGTGAATGTCAATAGTGAAAAGTTCAAAGAGCTGTGCCTCAAATACGGCACTGGTGAGATATACGACAAGATATTGGAGATCCTGAAATGAAAAGACTTAAACTTCCGGTGATTAAAGGTCATCTTCGGGAGGCGCGCGCGCTCTCGATGGATGAGTATCTTAAATTTGTGCAATTTAATTTAAGGCATATGCCGGATAAAAGAGTTTTTGCCAAATGGAAAAAATTATTGGCGGTCAACGTGCCGTTTGCCATTAAATGAGGTTTTTAAAGTAACCAATAGAATGGAGGAGAAAATGAAGGTTCTTTTTGTCATGCCTAAATTAGGGGCTTGGGCAACCCACGGACATCACTTGGCGCCCAATCAGCTTTACGCGCACTGGGCCAGTTATATCCGCGAAAAAGGCACGACTGCGGATGTGGAGGTTTTGGATTGCAAGGCCTTGGAAATCGAGATGGACCAAATGGTGCAAATCGTAAAAGAGAAAAATCCCGAGGTGGTGGTCTTAGGCGAGATGTTGCATTCCTACGGCGGCTATGCCACGCTGTGGTATTTTAATGAGGCGGCGAAAAAAATAAAGGCCGCCCAGCCCAGAGTTAAAATTATTCTGGGCGGCCTGTGGTATTCAGCCATGCCTTTAGAAACCTTGGCTGACAACCCGGCAGTGGACTATGTGGTAATGGGAGAAGAAGAGTCGTTTAATGACTTGCTACTCGCCATTAAAAATAATAAAGGACTGAAGGATGTCGGCGGTATTGCCTATCGCGAAAACGGCAAGCCGGTTTTGGGACCGTATAAGCCGTTGCTGCAGGATTTGGATTCTCTGCCTTTGCCCGCTTATGATTTATTCCCAATGGAAAAATATGTGGGCCACACCTATTGGAAGCCGTTTGTCGAGGTTGTCAGCTCCCGTGGCTGCCCGTCCGCGTGCACCTTCTGTTACGAATGGGATCAATACGACCCGCGTAATCCCAGCGACTTTTTAAAATGGCGTTCCAAATCCGCCAAAAGGGTTATCGAGGAGTTAGAGTTGCTGCATAAAAAATTCGGCGTCAAGGTCGTGGTTATCCAGGAAGATAATTTTAATGTGGACCCTAAACGGGTAGAAGAATTTTGTAATATGAAACTCGAGAGAGACATTCCTATAAAATGGGTATCTTTGGGCCGGGCCGTGGATTGGGTCAATTGCGAGCAGGTTTTGCCATTGATGAAGAAGACCGGACTGTTCATCGGTGTCTTTGGCATCGAGGTCACCACGCCAGAGGAATTAAAGAAAATCGCCAAAGGTATTACCGTTGAACAGATCAAAAAGACCATTGATATTTTGCGCCGCAATGATATTGCGGTAGTCGCGGATATTATGGTGGGTTTTGATTATGACGATGAAGCAACCATTAAGCAGCGTTTTGAATTTACCGATGTGGTGGACCCGGATATCCTTTGGACCGGTTTTGTCACGCCCGCTCCCAATTCGCCGATTTGGAAACTGGGTATTAAGAAAGGCTGGATAAATTACAGGGATGTGGATTTTCGCAAATGGGACTTTTTGCATCCGGTAATGCCAACGGCTCATTTGTCCGTCGAGGAATTGGGGCGGTTGAGCGCCTGGTGCATGCGGGAATTTTACAGCAAGCCCGGCCGTATTAACCGGATTTTTGAAAGCAATTTCGACGAATTGGCTAAGCTCTGTTTTCAGGATGTGATGGACGGGATGAGCAAGTGGGAAGCAGGTGCGACTAAGGGAGAGATATGTGTATAAATTCCAAATCAAGGGGTCCAGTCCAAACAATTTACAATATACAATAACCAAAATTCAAAACTCCAGGTTTTGGTGATTGTGATTTTGGTAATTGGAATTTGTTTGTAATTTGGAACTTGGTGCTTGGGATTTAAGTCTATCCGAAAGGAGTCTTATATATGGGTCATACTTGCAACTCAATCATAATCAATGCGCCGTATGAGAAGGTCTTTGATGTCAGCAACGACATTGACCGCTGGAAAGAGTTGTTCGACGAATATAAGGAATCGATCGTTACCAAGCGCGAGACGAATAAAATAGTTTTTAGGCTTACCAATCAGGAAGGCCAGTCCTGGCAGTCATGGCGGCTGCTGTTTAAGGACAAAAAATTCTGTTACGCCGAGCGCGAAGAACCGAAGTTCCCTTTTCAATATATGAAATTAATCTGGCTCTATCGTGAAACAGAAGGTGGCACTGAAATGACTTGGATTCAACATTTTACTATGGATGCAAAAGCCAAATTCAATGACGAGCAAGTGGAGGGTTTTATAAACAAGCATTCCAAGGATAATCTTTTGCGGATGAAAGAGATTATCGAAAGGGAAAAATAATCACCAGCCGCAATAAGCTGATTTTTTATCTTTTGTGCCTCGAAGGGATTCTCATTTCCTTCAATACCGCCGCCATTGCCGCGATAGTGCCGGCAGTAGGCCGCAGTCTTTTCATTCCCGAATCGCAAGCCAGCCGGATAATTCCTTATTATATGATTCCTTACGGCTTCGGCGCGCTACTGTATGCCCCGCTTTTAAAGTATTTTGCGCCGAAGCCGATAAAGCTCATCACACTTTTTCTTTTCACCATCTTTTGTCTTTTCTGCGGCAGCGCGTATTATCTAAATGTCCTCCTGTTTTCCCGGGTGTTTGCCGGTCTGGCAGCTGCTGCGGTAATTCCCTTGACCTTAGTGATCATCGGGCAGGCGGTTCCTAAGGAAAACCGCGGCAGGATGGTGGGTTGGTTTTTTAGCTTAACCTTTATTGCCTCAATCACCGGAGTTTTTTTAAGCGGGATTTTGCCCTGGCGCTGGCTGTTTTTTATCCCCGCAGTTTTGGGGCTCTTGACCACCGGCTTGGTATTCTTCTTTTTTCCCGACGACCTGCCCAAACTCGCCGGGTTAAAAACCAATTATTTTCAACTCCTGCTAAAGAAAGAAATCGTCGGGGTATTTGCCTTTATCTTTTTAGTGAGCCTAATTTATCATGCCAGCTATAATTGGTTAGGGGTTTATTTAGAAAGGGTTTATCGCCTTGAGCAAATGGGTATAAGTATGTTTCTCACTTTAATTGGTTTAAGCGGCGCCTGCGGACAGGTGTTGGGCGGATTTATGACGGATAGAAAGGGAAGAGTTGCGAGCGCCTATTTTGGGCTGATAATCTTAAGCGTAAGTATAATGCTTTTAGCAGCCAAGCTTCCAGCGGGAATTCTTGCTTTGGTATTTGTGCTTTTTGGCATTGGTTGGACAGTCAATCACAACGCCTTGGCTACTTTGCTTACCGATTTCCCGGATAAATACCGCGCCGAGGTTTCCAGTCTGAATTCCGCAGTAAGATTTATTAGCGGAGGTTTAGGCGTGGCTCTAAGCGGTTTATTCATTGAAAAGAATTTCGCTAATTCTTATTTGGGTTTTGGTATAATACTGATAGTGCTGTCAATTTTTGTGAATTATTTGTTGAAAGAACCGGTTAAATTGTAAGGGAGGAGCAATGAGCGAGTTAAATCTAAAGGGAAAGAATGCGATTATAACCGGCGCCAGCCGCGGCATTGGCAAAGCCATTACTTTGCGGCTGGCGCAAGCTGGCGTTAATGTGGCCTTGGCTGCCCGCACCAAAGAAACGTTGGATGCGACAGTAAACGAAATCAAAACTAGTTTCAAAGTCAAAGCTATCGGAGTCCCGACAGATGTCAGCAAATTGGAAGACCTTAAAAATCTGACGGAGACGGCGTTAAAAGAATTTAAGGCTATCGATATCCTAATAAACAACGCCGGGGTCTCCAGTCAGTATCCGTTTGAGAAGCAGCCTTTAGAAGATATTGAGATGCTCGCCCATACCAATTATCTGGGTTATGTGCGGCTAATCCGTCTGGTAATTCCCCATATGATTGAGCGTAAAAGCGGCAGTATCATTAATATGGTTTCCGGCTCTACGCTTTGCGATCCTCTGCCGCGGACCTTTTTAACTTACAGCTCTTTAAAGGTGGGCTTGCGCGCCTTTTCCAAAGGACTTTTCTGGGAGATGCGCGACCACGGCATAAAGATAACTTCAATTTTGCCCGGGGTTGCCGATACGGATTTAACCGGCAAGTTGCAAGATATTACTCAAGAGGAAAAGGCGCGCCTGATTTCCGCGGAAACTATCGTGGATACGATTATGTTCGCGCTTTCGGTGCCGGCCAATGCCTGTCCTTTGGAATTGGCAGTTATAAATCAGCAAACACCTTGGACTAAACCAGTGATTCCTTTTTCGCAACCGCATCCGAAATAGAACACTCCGCGCTTAGCAGAATTGCGCGGGTGTTGTCTTAACTGACAAGGAGGAGATATGCGCGCATTTCTCGTCGGTCTGCTCTTTCTCTTTGCAGCATTGCTCTTAAGCGGTATCGGGGTCTTGTTGTATCCTTTCCTGATTGTCTTAGCGTTTTTTCTGCGTCTAATTATTAGTCTATCGCTGGTCATATTCGCGATTTGGCTTTTGGGTAGATTCATTATTTGGGTTTGGGAAAGCTTGAGAGGGAAGTAGAATTTCCTAAAACGGAGGTCCCATGGACAAGACGGTAAAGACCTTTGCCAAAAACAAGTTTCAGGAAATTCGAGTTGGGGTTAAGGAATTCCGCGGTAATGACCTCGTGGATGTGCGCGTCTGGACCCAGACGCAGTTTTCGCAGGACAAGGTCCCTACCTCCAAGGGCGTTTCTTTTAATGTCAGTCTCTTTCCGGAGTTTAAGGATGCAGTGCTGAAGCTTGAGGAAGTTTTGAAAGAAAATAGATTGCTTTAGCGTTCAAGAAGTATGAATAAGATTTTTGATAGCCACTGTCATTGGGTGCCGCCTAAGGTCGCCGAGAACACCACCTTTTTCAAGGTGCAGTGGTCGGATGCGGATGAGCTTCTGAAGGCGATGGACAATTCCGGCATTGCCCAAGCGGTATTATTGTATCCGACTTCGGATGCCCATCTGCAGATGAAAGGTTGGGCGCGGGTCTGCGAGATATATAATTCAGAGATCGCCGGGCTGGTCAAGCGCTATCCCGACCGGTTTATCGGCGCGGGAATTATCCCGGTTGACAAGCCGAAGTTGATCCCCCGAGAGATGGAGCGGATACGGCAATTGGGCCTTAAGGCAATTTCTTTGGCGTCCAGTTATGACGGCAAATATTTGGATGATGAGATTTTTCTGCCGGTCTTCGATTACTGCGAACGGCCGGGGCTGCCGGTATTTATCCATTCGCAGATCATTTCCCCCATTGGTTTCGAGCGGGTAAACGACCCGCTGCTTACACCGGTAGTCGAGTATGTCTTTGACCTGACGATGTGTTTGGGGAAGCTGATGATGTCCGGGATGCTGGCTGGGAATAAGAAGGTGAAATTGGTCTTTGGCCACTTCGCCGGAGTAGCGCCTTTTGTCAGGGACCGGTTTGATTCTACATATCTGATGTTGCGGGCTCGCTCAATTGTTTCAGACTTGGGCGCGCTGCCGTCCGTGCTCTTAAAAAACATTTATGTTGACACCAGCGGTGTTAAATCCATTTCCATGCTCAATATGGCCTTGGAAACTTTTTCTCCCGACAAAATCCTCTGGGGCAGCGACTGGCCGGCCAAGCGGGATTTAAGCAAATCCATTGCTGTGATTGAAAAACTAAATCTCCCCGCTGAAGAGAAGCAGGGAATTTTGGGGAAGAATTTTGAAAGGGTTATGGCTTTTTGCTAATGGTTATTTGTGCTATAATAAAGTTTAAGAAAGGAACGCTATGGAACAGACCTTGATTAAAGAACGAAAATACAACGGCCGGTATGTGGCGATAAAGGATTTTAATGACTATACGGTTATCGCCGACGGAAAAGACCCGCAGGAGGTGTTTGAAAAGGCTGCTAGGGGAGGATATAAGGATCCCGTAATCTTGTTTGTCCCGCTAAAAGATATGGTGCAAATTTATTAATAACAGCTTGAAAGATATGATGATGGGGAGTTCTACGGTTTTCTACGGTTAAATCGGAAAAGAAAAATGCAGCGTCCCATTTTAACGATGCCGTTTATAATCCTTTTAATCCTGACCGTTGTTTCAGGTAGCGGATGCAACAATATTTACAGTAGATATACAGATCGTGCTAACGGGTATTCTATTAAGTTGCCACTCGATTGGCAAAAATTAGGAGAAGAAACAAGAGAAATGAGAGGCATGAAGAGTTGGGGAGTTATTTTTCAGAAAAGGCTTGTTATGTTTTTTCCGAGAAAGTTCGCTCGTGTTCTAATATGTAAACATGTTCGTATCGCGGAAGATTTTTATAATACTCCGGAGAATTACTTAAATAGTCTATTTACATATGAAGGGGATAAAATAATTGATTCGGGAACAGCAATAATAAGCGGAAGAAATGTCAATTGGATATTAGCATATACTCAGTTACCTTTAGATAATATTCATGCTACAGACAGTCCGTTTGGTACTAAAACAGTAATTAATCTGGTAGCGTCAAAATGCCTGGCATATTCTGTAGTAAAAGATAACAGCACATTTTATACGATTAGTTTCCATGCACTTGAAAATGACTTCGAAACTTATCGAGATATATTCCAAAATATTGCCGAGAGCTTCAAAATAGAAAATTAGCTATAGAATCAGTGGGTAATCCTAGGGACGCACAACCTAATCCCGGATTCCCGGCTTTCCCGATAACCTAGTTCCTGATATCCGGATTGCCGGATATCCTTTATCCACGACCCACGAAACCTAAACCGACAACCGATACGTTACCGTCCGCCATTCGCCAGAGGCGAATAGCGAGGTCTCGTCCGCCGCAAAGCGGCGAGGCGGAAAGCCCATACCGAGACCGAAACCCGAGTCCAATAAGGTCCTTAAAAGTTTTCTAAAGTGAACTTTCTCTTGACAATGTCCACTTTGGTGTTATACTGACAACAGAGGTGAGAAAATATGGATAAAATATCTTATGCAGTCAAGATTGAGCCTACGCTGGCTGAAAAGGTGAGGGCGTTTTGTCTGGAACACGGCATAAAGCAGGGATTTTTTGTAGAGAAGGCATTAAAAGAACAGCTCGAAAGGGAAGAGCTTTTGGAGGATTTGCTTGAGTTCAAAACCTTAAAACCCCAAGAAAAAGACGCCATAAGTTTTGAGGAATATCTGAAAAACCAAAAGCATTAATGTACAAAATCAAGCTTATCTCCCAAGCCCACAAAGATCTTGAAAATCTGCCTTCTAAAATCTTCGCAAGAGCTAAGACCGCTATCTTAAGTTTAAGTCAAATACCCCGGCCTCAAGGCGCGATTAAACTTACCGAGCAGGAAGGTTATCGGATTAGGTTGGGTGATTACCGCATTCTTTATAGAATAGACGACGCCGCAAAAGAAATCTACATTTACCGCATAAAACACAGAAAAGATGCCTACAGGTAAGGTAATGGTTGTTTTTAGAAAGTGAGGCCAAAATGCCTTTCGACCGTAATTTTTTCGAGAACTTTGACACGTTGGTGCAGCAATACGCTGACCGGGAAAAATGCGAGTCGCCGGTGGTGGAATTCCTCCTGCAGGATGCCTCAAAATTCGAGGTCAAGCACCTGAACATGGTGGGAGACAGCTGGGTCAGCTTCACCATTTACGACAAAACCGGTTGCTCCACGGATATGTTAGTGCCTTTTGAGCAGCTTATGCGGGTGGTTTTCTACCGGGATCCCCAAAAGTCGGAGGCGATTGGGTTTCGTTGGTAAGTCCTTAATTTAAAGCTAAATACGCTCCTACCGGATTTTTTAAAAAAATACTTGACAAGAATTTTTTATGGTGCTATATTCTAACACCACTTGAAAGGAGCGACTGTAATTAACCTGTGATTTACAGAAAAAGCTACAGCGCTTTTGACAATTCGCAGTAAAGAAAATTTAAAAGGATGAAGCCAATTTAAAAGCCGTCATCTTTGATGGCTTTTTTTTTGCCTTGAGATTTAAGTTTTTGCAAACAATTCGCCAAGCGTTTTGGCGGATTATTCATCGTTCTTTGAGATTTCCAATAGCCAAGTTCAACCCCTTCGATTTTACTCAGGGTTGACCCTGAGCGGAGTCGAATGGGTCAATTTTTCGGAGAGTTTGATCCTGGCTCAGAGTGAACGCTGGCGGTGTGGATTAGGCATGCAAGTCGCGCGATCTTTTGGGCTGAGAGGTTGAAGCCGCAAGGCAGATGCCAATTGGCCTATTTGATAGCGGCAAACGGGTGAGTAACACGTGAGTAATCTGCCCCTAAGACTGGAATAGCATCGTGAAAACGGTGGTAATTCCTGATGTGGTCGTTGGCCCGCATGGGTTGATGTCCAAAGACCGGGACCGCAAGGCCGGTCGCTTAGGGATGAGCTCGCGTCCTATCAGCTTGTTGGTAGGGTAACGGCCTACCAAGGCTTTTGACGGGTAGCTGGTCTGAGAGGATGGTCAGCCACACTGGGACTGAGACACTGCCCAGACTCCTACGGGAGGCTGCAGTCGAGAATCTTTAGCAATGGGCGCAAGCCTGACTATGCGACACCGCGTGAGGGATGAAGGTCTTCGGATCGTAAACCTCTTTCGGCAGGGAAGAAACTTCCGACGGAAATACCGCCGGAACTGACGGTACCTGCAGAAGAAGCAACGGCCAACTCCGTGCCAGCAGCCGCGGTAATACGGAGGTTGCAAGCGTTACTCGGATTCATTGGGTGTAAAGGGCAAGTAGGTGGTTTGTCAAGTGAGGGGTGAAATCTCCCGACTCAATCGGGAAACTGCCTTTCAAACTAGCAGACTTGAGGGTGGAAGAGGAGAATGGAATTCCCGGTGTAAGGGTGAAATCTGTAGATATCGGGAAGAACACCAGTGGCGAAAGCGATTCTCTGGTCCAATCCTGACGCTGAACTGCGAAAGCTAGGGGAGCAAACAGGATTAGATACCCTGGTAGTCCTAGCCGTAAACGATGAGCACTAGGTGTTGGTCCTTCGGGGCCGGCGCCGCAGTTAACACATTAAGTGCTCCACCTGGGGACTACGACCGCAAGGTTAAAACTCAAAGGAATTGACGGGGGCCCGCACAAGCGGTGGAACATGTGGTTCAATTCGACGCTACGCGAAGAACCTCACCAAGGCTTGACATGCAGGAAGTAGTGAACTGAAAGGGGAACGACCTGTCAAGTCAGGAGCCTGCACAGGTGCTGCATGGCTGTCGTCAGCTCGTGTCGTGAGATGTTGGGTTAAGTCCCGCAACGAGCGCAACCATTATCTTTAGTTGCAATCCTTGACATTTCGCAAGAAATGTCAAGGAGCACTCTAAAGAGACTGCCTGCGATAAGTAGGAGGAAGGTGGAGATGACGTCAAGTCCGTATGGCCTTTATGCCTTGGGCTACACACGTGTTACAATGGCCGGTACAAAGGGTTGCCAACCCGCGAGGGGGAGCTAATCTCAAAAAATCGGCCTCAGTTCAGATTGGAGTCTGCAATCCGACTCCATGAAGACGGAATCGCTAGTAATGGCGGATCAGCTACGCCGCCGTGAATACGTTCCCGGGCCTTGTACACACCGCCCGTCAAGCGATGGGAGCCGGGGGTACCCGAAGTTCCTCGCAAGAGGACCGAAGGTAAAACTGGTGACTGGCGCTAAGTCGTAACAAGGTAGCCGTACGGGAACGTGCGGCTGGATCACCTCCTTTCTAATTTTTTGCCGATTAAAAAGCCGGCAGGCTTTCCAAAGGCAAGGGGTTAGAAAAACCTTACAGTTTTTTTGTAAGGGCAAGTTGTAAAAGTAACAAGGACAATTCTTCTAAAAATTGTGCTTGGCTATAAATTTTTTAGCGCGGCATAGGGCCTATAGCTCAGTTGGTAGAGCACCGTGCTGATAACGCGGGGGTGGATGGTTCGAAACCATCTGGGCCCACCAGCTTTGTAAAGCACGGGGCTGTAGCTCAGCTGGGAGAGCGCGTGCTTTGCAAGCATGAGGTCAGGGGTTCGATCCCCCTCAGCTCCACCAACTATAGCGCTAAAAACAGCATAGATTTTCCCGCCTTTGTAAAAGGCAGGACGCGATAACTCGCGTTATGCTCTTTGACAATTTTATAATCAGGTAAAAAAACTACAACCGAGGAAATTAGTAGGCAGGGAATCCCTGCCTACTGCAAAGATTGTGGTCAAGCTACTAAGAGTCCATAAAGGATGACTTGGCAGACTAAGGCGAAGAAGGACGCGGTAAGCGGCGATACGCTTCGGGGAGTCGCAAACAGGCGTTGATCCGAAGATCTCCCAATGGGGCAACCCATCCGTCGTTATTGGCGGATATCCCGGCTTAAATCAAATAGAGTCGGGAAGCGAAACGGGGCGAAGTGAAACATCTCAGTAACCCCAGGAAAAGAAACCGTACGGTATTCCCCCAGTAGTGGCGAGCGAAAAGGGAACAGCCTAAACCTCTGTTGCGCAAGCTTCAGGGGGGTTGCGGGACCTCGATGTGGGATGTGGCGGGATAGCTGAACCGTCTGGAAAGGCGGACCAGAGAAGGTGAAAGTCCTGTAAACGAAATCCCAAAACACCCTAGAGGCATCCCAAGTATTACGGGACACGTGAAACCCTGTAAGAATCCGGCCCGACCACGGGCTAAGGCTAAATACTAAAGTCTGACCGAAAGCGTACAAGTACCGTGAGGGAAAGTTGAAAAGAACCCCGGTGAGGGGAGTGAAATAGAACCTGAAATTATGGACTTACAAGCGGTCGAAGGCCTATACATCTCCGCAAGGCGATGGATGGCTGACGGCGTACCTTTTGCATAATGGACCGACGAGTTACTTTGCGTTGCCAGCTTAATCCCTTCTGGGGAGCAAGCGTAGCGAAAGCGAGTCTTAAAAGGCGATTAGTAACGTAAAGTAGACCCGAAGCTAGGTGATCTACCCATGGTCAGGGAGAAGCTACGAGAAATCGTGGTGGAAGCCCGAACCCATAAGCGTTGAAAAACTTAGGGATGAACTGTGGGTGGGAGTGAAAGGCTAATCAAACCTAGTGATAGCTGGTTCTCCTCGAAATAACTCTAGGGTTAGCCCTAGGTAATTGAATGTCGGGGGTAGAGTGCTGAATGGTCTAGGAGCCCTACCAGGCTACCAAAGCCAACCAAACTCCGAATACCGACATTTTTATCCTAGGAGTCAGTCGATGAGGGATAAGCTTCATCGTCGAAAGGGGATCAACCCAGCCCATCGGCTAAGGTCCCTAAAAACAGGCTAAGTGGTGAAGGATGTGAAGTCACTTTGACAGCCAGGATGTTGGCTCAGAGGCAGCCACCATTTAAAGAGTGCGTAACAGCTCACTGGTCGAGTGATTTCGCGCCTAAGATGATCGGGGCTCAAGTCTGTTACCGAAGCCATGGCTTTCTTTCCGGTTCGCCGGATAAGGAGGGGTAGAGGAGCGTTCTGTCTTACAGTGAAGGCGTACCGCAAGGAGCGCTGGAGGGGACAGAAGTGATAATGTCGGTATGAGTAGCGAAAAGACCCGCGTGAAACGGGTCCGCCGAAAATCCAAGGTTTCCTGGGGAAGGTTAATCCACCCAGGGTTAGTCGAGCCTAAGCCGAGGCCGAAAGGCGTAGGTGATGGATAGTCCGTTAATATTCGGACACCAGTTATGGGGCGTTATTACCTTGAAGATGACGCAGGAAGCTAGGCCGTGCGAAGTGTTGGATGTCTTCGTCCAAACCTGTACCCCCGACGGAAACGTCGGGGCGAGGGGTGACGGGGAGCCTGCGCTACGGCAAAGGCGAAGCGGCCGATGCTATGCTGCCGAGAAAAGTCTTTAAGGGAGTTCCATATCTGCTCGTACCGTAATCCGACACAGGTAGATACCCAGAAAATGGGAAGGCGCTCGAGAGAATCCTCGTTAAGGAACTCGGCAAAATGACCCCGTAACTTCGGGAGAAGGGGTGCCCCGACTGGTGAATTAATTCTAAAGGAGCTGGTTGGGGTCTCAGTAAATTGGTCCGGGTGACTGTTTAGTAAAAACACATCTCTCTGCAAAGTCGCAAGACAAGGTATAGGGAGTGACACCTGCCCGGTGCTGGAAGGTTAAGGGGAGAGGTTACCCCCACGTCTTGCTGTCGCAAGACAGCAGTGGGGGAAAGCTTTGAACTGAAGCCCCAGTAAACGGCGGCCGTAACTATTGTAAAGGACACAGTAGTTAGAAAATCTGGCTATATGCTGGAAAATCCTGTGAGGCTAACAGTACTTCCGTTCTTGAAGCGGAATGTAACAATCTGTTAGATAGGGATAATCAGCAGGAAAGACCTGAAAAGGAGCTCTCCATGAAACCGGAGATTGGCTATTACTTAGCAGGTTTTGCTGACGGAGAAGGAAGTTTTAACCTTTCCTTCAGGCCGAGGCAAGATTATAAGTCACCGTGGAAAATTTCTCTGTGTTTTAACATTTCCCAGAAAGAGAAAGTTATTCTTACATTGTTCAAACGCTATTTAGGTTGTGGGACATTAAGAAGCAGACCTGATGGCGGTTGGTATTTTGAGGTGAATAACTTAAATGCAATATGGGAAAAAGTGATCCCGTTCTTTAAGCAATATCGTTTTCTCTCTGCTAAGAAAAAGCGGGACTTTGTAAAGTTCTGTCAGCTAGCAGAACTTATAAAGAACGGTGCACATCTTAAGGTGGATGGAATTAAAGAAATCCTTGAGATAAGAAGAGAAATGAACGACGGTGGCAAGCGAAAGTATGGCGAGACTGAAATTCTAGCTAAGATTCAGGAATCCTCAGAGACTATACGCCAGACTTCAGAGCAATTTGAAGATGATATAGTCCGGTCTTCCGAGAAATCGGAAGTTAACATGAACGAACGGTCCTAAGGTTAACCTAAAAAGCTAGCCTGCTTCAGTAGAGATGCTGAAGAATAATTGCCAACTGTATCGGTGGAACCCGACTCCGCAAGGAAGGGTAATACCGAGGGAAGTCGTAATTGACCCCGTAGAGACTACACGTTGGCCCCGACTATTTGTCGTGGTGAAGATATAGTCCATGCCAATAGTAATATTGGAACAACATGAGCGAAATTCCTTGTGGGGTAAGTTCCCACGCGCACGAATGGTGTAACAACCTGGACGCTGTCTCAACGAGGAACTCGGTGAAATTGTAGTGGCGGTGAAGATGCCGTCTACCCGCATCAAGACGAAAAGACCCCGGAACCTTTACTGTACCCTGGTATTGAATTTTGGTCCGATTTGTGTAGGATAGGTGGGAGGCTGTGAAGCCCTGACGCTAGTTGGGGCAGAGCCAACGGTGAAATACCACCCTTATCGTATTAAGATTCTAACCCCGCGCCATGAAACTGGCCGGGGAACAGTTCCAGGCGGGCAGTTTGACTGGGGCGGTTTCCTCCTAAATTGTAACGGCGGAGCCCAAAGGTCAGCTCAAGGCGGTCGGCAATCGCCTGTAGAGTGTAATGGCATAAGCTGGCTTAACTGCAAGTCCGACAGGACAAGCAGATACGAAAGTAGGGCATAGTGATCCGGTGGCACCTCGTGGGAGGGCCATCGCTCAACGAACAATAGGTACTCCGGGGATAACAGGCTGATCGCGCTCGAGAGTTCATATCGACAGCGCGGTTTGGCACCTCGATGTCGGCTCATCCTATCCTGGGGCTGGATAAGGTCCCAAGGGTCCGGCTGTTCGCCGGTTAAAAGGGTACGCGAGCTGGGTTTAGAACGTCGTGAGACAGTTCGGTCTCTATCTGGTGTGGGCGTAGGATACTTGAAGAGGAGCTTTCCGTAGTACGAGAGGACCCGGATAGACGAACCTCTGGTGTTCCAGTTATCCTGCCAAGGGTAAAGGCTGGGTAATCATGTTCGGAAGGGATAAGCGCTGAAGGCATATAAGCGCCAAGCCCCCCTCAAGAATAAGTATCCCTGTTGCCGCAAGGTGACTGTAGGCACCTCGTAGACTACGAGGTTGATAGGCTGGGTGTGTAAGACGAGTAATCGTTTTAGCTAACCAGTACTAATCTGCCAATCGGCTTGACCATATTTTTACTTTCTTAAGGTTTTAGTTTGTTTGCCTGATTATAGAATTGTCAACCCATTTTCCGGTGAGAATGCTGGAGAGGCCACACCCGTTCCCATTCCGAATACGGTAGTTAAGCTCTCCAAGGCCGATGGTACTACAGCCGCGAG
>JBMONJ010000022.1:0-2510 GCA_049324655.1 Candidatus Omnitrophota bacterium
ATCGGCAAACCCGAGGCGATTTTCGCCTCAATGGGAATTTATGTCTTTAACCGCGCTTCATTGGAGGAAGAACTCAAGGAAGATGCGGAAAAAGCAAGCTCCGAACATGACTTTGGAAAAAACATCATCCCTCAAATGATCAAGAAGGGCAAGAAAGTGGCGGGGTATAATTTTGTCGACGAGCACGGTAAGCCGAAATACTGGCGGGATATTGGGACGCGCGACGCCTATTATCAGGCGAATATGGAGCTTATCAAGCATCGTCCAGAATTTGATCTTTACGACTCCAGCTGGCCTATACGCACTTATCAGGAGCAGTTTCCTCCGGCCAAAACCGTTTGCGCGACCGAGAAGGACCGCGGTTGCGCCGGCGTGATAGTCGACTCGCTTATCTCCGGCGGCTGCATTATTATGGCGGCCAAGGTCCAACGCTGCGTGCTTTCTCCCAATGTCATCATTGAAGACGGTGCCGAGGTTTCCGACTCGATTTTAATGGAAGGCGTGGTGGTAAAAAAGAATTCCAAATTAAAAAATACCATCGTGGATAAGAAGGTCATGGTTCCCGCCAATACCCGT
Source organism: Candidatus Omnitrophota bacterium (assembly GCA_049324655.1). Classification (GTDB taxonomy): domain Bacteria; phylum Omnitrophota; class Gorgyraeia; order JAUYCX01; family JBMONJ01; genus JBMONJ01. Next base: position 577 of record JBMONJ010000022.1, read on the forward strand.
ATTGGCTTTGACCATGCCGAAGACAGCAAGCGGTTTACCTTTACCACTTCGGGGATTGTCTTGGTGGCCAAGAAGACGCGGATATAGAAAGAGTGATTACAGCGATTAAAAGCAAGATTACAGCGATTCTTCAGGTAAATAATCGCCGGAATCGTCCAATAATCGTTGGAATCTCAAATTAAAAATGTTAAGAAAAGCCAAGCTAACCGACGCCAAAGAGATTCACCGCTTGGTGAATTTCTTTGCCAAGAAAGACCTGATGATGCCCCGCTCTTTAAACGAGATTTTTGAGCACCTGCGGGATTTCTGGGTGGCGACAGAGAGAGGCAAGGTAGTTGGTTGCTGCGCTTTGCATGTGGTGGGCTGGGAAGATTTGGCGGAGATAAAATCCTTGGCAGTGGAGTCTGCGTATCAAAAGCGCCATTTGGGCAGGAAGCTGGTTCAAGCAGCTTTAAAAGAGGCCAAGGTGTTGGGCATAAAAAAGATTTTTGCCCTGACCTATGTGCCGCAGTTCTTTGCCAGATTTAATTTTGCCGAAGTGGATAAGGCGACTTTGCCGCAGAAGATTTGGGCCGAGTGTTGCAATTGTCCGAAATTTCCCGATTGCGGGGAGATTGCGGTAATGAAAAAAATATAGGAGGACAACGCATGAATTATGGATTAAGCGAGCAGCAAATTATGGTCAGAGATTTGTGTCGGCAGATTGCGCAGGATAAGATAAAGCCGGTGGCGGCTGCCTTGGATAAGAGTGAAGAATTCCCATGGGAGATGATCAAGACTTTGGCCCAGTCGGATTTGTTTGCGATTTTTGTGCCGGAAGTTTACGGCGGCACTGGCGGCGGGGTTTTGGATTTGTGCATTGCTACCGAAGAGCTTTCCCGCGCCTGCGGCGGCATTGCAGTCAGCTATGCCGCCAGCGCCTTGGGGACTTTTCCGATTATCCTTTTTGGCAATGAAGAGCAAAAGAAAAAATATTTGCCGGATTTGGCCAGTGGAAAAAAAATCGCCGCCTTTGGCATTACTGAGCCGGCAGCCGGCTCCGATGCCAGCGGCATTTTGACTACCGCCAAAAAAGACGGCAGCCATTATATCTTAAACGGCACCAAGCATTTCATTACCAACGGCGGCGATGCCGAGACTTATGTAGTAATTGCGATGACCGATAAGAACAAGGGCGCGCGCGGCGCCTCGGCTTTTATCGTCGAGAAAGGTATGAAAGGTTTTACCTTTGGGAAAAAGGAAGAGAAGATGGGAATCCGCGCCTCTTCCACGCGCGAGTTAGTGTTTACGGATTGCAAAGTTCCGGCGGAAAACCTTTTGGCCAAAGAAGGAATGGGATTCATTGTTACGATGAAGACCTTTGATATGAGCCGTCCGGGAGTGGCGGCGCAGGCCGTAGGCATTGCGCAGGGCGCCTTGGACTTGGCAATTGATTACGCCAAGGAAAGGGTGCAGTTCGGCAAGGCCATTTCCAGTTTTCAGGGAATTCAGTGGATGCTGGCGGATATGGCCGTGCAGGTTGAGGCAGCGCGCGCCTTAGTGTATTCGGTGGCGAGAATGATTGACCGCGGAGAAACGAAAGTGGGAAAAGAGTCGGCTATGGCCAAACTCTTTGCCTCGGATGCGGCAATGCGGGTTACTACCGACGCCGTGCAGATTTTTGGCGGCTATGGTTATATGCGCGATTATCCCGTGGAGAAATTTATGCGCGACGCCAAAATTACCCAAATCTACGAAGGCACCAACCAGATTCAGCGCAATATCATCGGGCTGGGATTGATTAAGGAGAAGGTGTCGCAATAACTCGGCAACGGTTAGGGTAAGGAAGCCCGTATCGGAATTCGGCGACGGTAACGGCAGAAACCGAAAGACGCGGCCGATAGACGCAACCATAACCGACAAACGAAAGACGAAAAGTATATGGAGATTATTGT
>JBMONJ010000023.1:0-21290 GCA_049324655.1 Candidatus Omnitrophota bacterium
GGGTCTTTAATCACATTACCCTCGTCGTCAATACCCTGAATCTGTGATTTGCGGTTTAAACCCACAGTCCAGACGCAATAAAACTTTTCATTCGGCGATAATGCATAGTGATATTCCCGCCGGGGCCGGGAAAAGGGATCAATTAAAACCGAGGTAACCACTTGCGGCTTGGCATTAATCAAATATTCTGCGCAGAGATTCTCCGTTGTCGGGGGATAATGTTTCGGGGCCTGACTCTCGTAATAAGATTCCAGCGCCGTTTTAAGAATGGACAGTTCTCGATGGCAGATACGCAGTCCTATCCGGCGCTTCATATTCTTATAATAAGGTATAATGATGCCAATCAAAACGGCGATGAGCGCCAAATGCACTAAGAGTTCAATAAAGAAAAAACCGCGCCGCTTTCTCATTTGCCAATGCCTTCCGGCCATAATCTTAAACGATATACCTTGCCTGCCTCTTCAATGGTAACCGCATTCTCTTCAATTGACAAAACCACAACCTTGCCAACTTTTTCTCCGGCCTTTACCAAAATTCCGTTAATTACCGCAAACCACCGACCGCCGTAATTTAAAATGGTGGTCAACTGTGGAGGCTCGTAAGTGGTAGTGCGGAGTGCCGCAGGGGGACTGGTCTCTGTGGCAGTGGATTTTGACTCTGCCGGGGTGGCAAAAGGCATTCTTCCATAGTCGCCCATATTTCCCAAAAGTTCAGCGCTGTCTCCATTGCTAGGCGACGCGGCCGGCTCGGTTGCCAGATTGGACAACTCTTCAGAAGGAACGGGCTCAGTTGCTGCCGACTCTTCAGTTGCCGTACCTACTGGCCGGGCAGTAAACTCCTTTATCCCTTTGCTCAAGGATTTGTAGGCAAAGAATGCCGCCACCAACAGAATAATAATTTTGGGTAGATTCCCTTTCATTCTATTCCTCTTCTCCTTTAGACGCATTCCCGGTTTCCGGGATTGCTGCAGCCGGGACACCCCTCTCTTCGAGAATATAGGCCTCTAATTCCACCTTGACGCTCAGTTTCGGCAGAAGGTTGTCATCGCGGTGCAAAGAATAACCTTTCACGACAATCAGGCAGTCGGGGACCCGGTTTATGTTATCCAGAAAATATCCGAAATTACAGTATTCGCTCTGCAAGTTTACCTCGACCGGCAGAATCTTTAAGTGGCGCTGATTGGCTCCGGCGAAACGCTCAGCAAGCGCCTCGGCCCCGGGGTTAATGGTGACGATCTTCATACCTAACTGCTCAGCCAGCCCGGAGATTCCGCTTAGCGCATAAGAGAGCGAATGTACCGGACGCAACTTACTGTCCAAAAGGAACATCTTACGTTCCAAATCTTTCTTATCCAATAACCTCACCTGCTCAATGCGGTTCTTGTAATCTTTTATCTTTAAGTCGAGAACCTTGATGTTTTGCCGAAGCTGGATGTGCTGTAAAATCAACGGAGAGGAAACCACTACGGTAACCACGCCCACGGCTGCCAATCCCAAAAGAGGCAGAACCACGGGTATATACCGCTTGCCTAATTTAAGCTTTTCCAGAAAGAAAATGCCCTTGGGCAGGCTTATCTTGGAAAGTCTCTGCCCGGATAGCTTTTGCTCGTCTTTGATAACCATTTTGTGCTTGGTTTAGAAATCTATTTTTGAAGTAATGTTAAATTCTAACGTCCCAGTGTCTTCGTATTTCTGGGTGCTGGCCAAAGTCAAACTCTTAAGAATTCCCTTATCCAAGGTAACCAGATAATTGGATAGGGTAATTTCCGGCGCCTCTTTGCCGGCAGTCACCTTTCCCTTAATAATCACATCGGTTTCGTTTACACTTAAGTCATCCAATACCATATTAGGCGGCACGGTCTTGCTTATCTGTCGCAAAATGGCCGCCCAGATTTTTCTGCGCCTTAAGATGGTAGCGGCCAGCTTCATTCGTTCATTTACCTCCTTGTTCAAGCTCTCAACGGGTTCAATCTCTTGAATCAACGGCTCAAGGGTTTCCAATTCAGCCTCAGCCGCAGCCAGCCGGTCTTTGTAACCGTCAATATGAAATTGCAAATTTAAATAAATAAAAATGAATACGAAGCTCGCCAGTAAAGCAAAAAACCTGGCTCCGGCAGCCAAGAGATAATCCTTGGTTTCCCGCCTTATCTCATCAGGAAGAAAATTAATCCCTCCATCGTAACTTAAGGCCGCGCCCAAGGCCACGGCAAGCTGCTGGCCAAAACGGTGCAAATCCCGGTGCGCAGAAAGACCCTGCGGCAAAATAATATTATTATCCTTTAAAGGATTTATAGTCTCTACCGGAATTTGCAGGCGCTCTTCTAAGAATTTTCTTATCGCATCCAGCTCTGCCATTTCCCCGAATACGACTACCCGGCTCACCTGCCCACCATGAGTCTCTTCCAGATAATAATCCAAACTGAGTTTTACCTCCAGCGGCATCCTCTCCATCTTTGCGGTAATCAACCGGGTAAATTCCAATTTCTTACCGCTGTATATATTCATCACCGTGCCGTCCAAACCGATGTCCAAGGTTACAATCCGCTCGTCCTTTGCCGTATCCAGATGTAAAAGCAGATTCTCAAAGGCCAAAGGCGGAACCGTAATCAGCGCCGGAGAAAAACCAATAGAGCGCAAAAAATCTATACTCTGCATCGCCGTTGAACGCGGGATCGCCACCACCAGCACCTTCAACCGCTTATAGGTCGCCTCGACTATCCTGCCGGTTATCTTGACATCAATGATCGCCTCTTCAAGGGGAAATGAGAGGTGCTCCTTAATTTTCCATTTTACCGCTTCCAAAAGCTCACGGTTACTCATTGGCGGAAACATAAATTCCCGCACTGCTATTCGGGGATCATTAATGGCCGCAACCACCCGCGTATCCAGACGATCTACATCCCTCAACAATTTCCTCAAACGGCCAAGCACCTCCGGGGCAGCCATCTTTCCCGGCTCAAATTCAATCCTCCCGTATTTCAAGAGATATAATTTTCTGCCGATGACTCTAAGATACGCCAGAGATACGGAACGACTGTCAAATTCTACTCCCACAAATTTGCTCATTTGGCTTTAGTTATCTTAACAAAGCAAATCCCGCATAAAATAAGCTACACGCCGACAATAAAAGAATCACTCCCACTATGCCCCGCACCCACGGCAAGGTCAGAAATAATTCCCGGTCAATTGACCAGTGGCTCTGTAGGCGGTCAAGCACATTAACAATGACCAGCGGTCTTAAAATAGTAATCGCCGCCATAGTCACAAAACCCATTCCAAAAACTATAACCAGTAGACCCATAGCCTTTAGCTCCTATTGCCCGGACTCAATTGAGAAGAAACTCTTAGGTTGCCGACTGACTGCCGGCGGCGCGGTCCCGTCAACAATGGCATCCTGGCTTAAGAAATAAGACAACTGTCGGCTGTTCGGCAGAGTAACGATGCAGCTGGATAATAAACTAATTGCCGGAACATCTATCTCCCCGCTGCCCACCTGATTTCCTGCGCCTATCACCGCAGTTACGCTCAAGCGCAAATAATTGACATTGGACTGCAAGGTAAAGGTGTCAGTAACATCCGTCGCGGCATTACCAGATTTGTTGACTACTGTGGTCCAAGAGGCTCCATCAGAAGAAACCGCCCAAGTATAATCCGCCGGAAACTGAGCAGCGGCAACGCCAGTGCCCAGACGCATTCGTATCTTATTGACTGAATAATTGGAACTCGTAGGAAAAGTCAGAGTCAATGTCTGCGGCAGAACTCCGGCATTGCTCGACTGCCAGTAAGTAGCTAAATTATTATCCACGGCAGAGGCAGCCACATTCGCGCCTTGCGAAGAAGAGACGCTTGCCGTCGCCGGAACCACCACTCCGGAAATTTCTACCTCAGAGATATTCACTAGATTTCCGCTTTGTACTGCAGAAACATACAGTCGGATATAATTTGCCTGACGCAGAGTAAAGGTATCGGTCACATCGTATAAGGTATTGTTGGTTTTAGTTACCACTGTAGTCCAAGTGGTACCATTGGTGGAGGTCTGCCAGAGATAATTGCGCGGGAACTGGTTAGTCGAACCTGACCCCGCCTCCATCCGCACCCGGTTAAGATAAATCGTATAATCTCCGTTTATGGCCAAGCTAAAAGTCAACACCTGCGGCAGACCGCCGCTGGAACGCCAATAGGTGGTTAGACTATTATCCATAGCCCGGGAAGCCACATTCGCCCCTTGCGAAGAAGTAGCGCTGATTACCGGGCCTTCCAAAGGAGAGTCAACTGCCGCGGAATTGTAAGTATATCCGCTTAAGGCCTCGGAAATAGTTCCCCGCCAAGTCCCGTTGGTGGTTGCATCCGGCGCGCGGTTTTCCAAATACCAAGCCAGACGATTCACCCCGGCCTCGGCAATATACAAGGTCCGGTAGCGGTTTAGTTTGTGGCTGGTAGATTTGGAAAGCACTGCAACCATATCCAAATAGGCAATGACAATTCCGCTTAATAAAACCGAAAACATAAAGACCATCAACATTGCCGCGCCACGATTTGGGGAAATTTTCCTCATCTTTAAAGATTACGCGGCCGAATTTGGGTACGCAGGGTGACGGTCTCGGTATTGCTCAATAGGGTTGACTGCATTGACAAGGTTATCCTTACCAAACGGACATTATCGCGTTGTGCCTGCGAACCTATTGGCGCGGCAATGCTACCGCCGGAAGAATCATAATACTGCAAAGTAAAGGCCGAGACATTCTTGCCCATGGTCGCCGTATTGGTAGTAACCGGAAGGGTAGTTAGGGTCTGCGTGCGCACTAATTGCCACACCCCTCCGCTTAAGACCCGGTTGTAATCTATACTTTCATATGGCGATACCGAGAAAGTAATCCGGCTGGCGTCAGCCAAGGTGATACTTCTTGCCCGACGCAAATCCTGACTGATATTTTCCATGGCCCAAATTGCCGGCTCGCGCAATTCTAAGCGTTGGTTCTGATAATTCCAGTTTCGCCAAGTCACAAAGACGATGTCAGAAAAGGCCGCAGTAAGCACTGCCAGCATAGCGCAGGAAATCATCATTTGAATTAAGGTAATACCCCGACGGTGAATAAGCATTTTAGAAGTCCGCAAGAAAGGTAGACAAGGCAAAACTCTCCCAGTTCTGCTTCATCAGCCATGAGACAGTTACGGTAATAGTCTTTCCAGTGGAATTGGGATTGGCAGCAGTAAGGGTTACAGCAGTGGTGCGGCGGAAATTAGTAAAACCGGCAACGGGATTTTCAGTTACCGTGCCTGTGGCCACACTGGCATAACTCCCGGCTTTTAATTCTTCCACTCTTTCCTGGGCCAGATTCACTGCCGTGGCTGCCCGGTCAAGGTAGATATCGGCAAACACCCCCCGGTTATACATATCTAACAAGGACACAAAGGCCACGGCAAAAAAAGTCACTGCCAGCATTATTTCCATTAGACTGAAACCCTTGCGCCAGTCGGAAAAATCTCTATGTGCCGGAACCATTGGAGGTCCACACATCATCCTGCCGGTTGGCAGGCATAACCGTGCCGGCGTTGTTTATGCCGGTAATATTTGCCGTGGCATTAGGTCCGATGGAAAAGATCACATAATACTGCCCGTTGGCAGAGCGGATATAACGATACTGGGTAGTGGCCGTGGCGCCGAAGGGGTCATAAAGCGGATTCTCCAATATCCTCGGATAGGTCGTGGCGGTAGTAAGATAAGAGCTGCAAATGGTCGTGGTGGTCGGCGGGTAAGAGCCATTTCGGATATAATATGATTCTATTGCCGTCTTTATGGCGCGCACCTCACCCTGCGCCTTGGAGATATTGGCCTGATCGCGCATACCTTTAAAGCGCGGCAAGACCATTCCTACCAATACGGCAACAATGGCCATAACAATCATTAACTCAATTAGGGTAAACGCCTTTCTGTGATGCATCTGTACCTCCTCCTTTCAATTTTTCTTAAGATAAACATTCACCATATCCGATTCTAATTTTTCCACGCGCTCTTTCAAGCCCTCTGCAGCCTGCGCTATTTGCTCAAAACACTTTTGGTATTCCTTGAAGCGCAACTCCAAGGCCCACAGGATGAGCAAACCGCAGACTAAACCCACTGCGACATTCATTAGGAACCTCCTCTTTGGCGGGCACCTTATGCACCCTGTGCCTGTCTTAAAAGCTTCATCATATCGAATATCGGCAAAAGCACGCTGGCCATTATAAAGGCGATTATCGAACCCAACACGACCAAGAATAACGGCTCCAGCGTAGCCATAAATTTTTTTACCGCATATTTGGCGGTAGTATCGTAATATCCTCCCAGCCGGTTTAAGAGCTGATCCAATTTTCCGGTCTCTTCGCCGACCGCAGTCATCTGGATTAAATCCAGCGGAAAGACCTTGGCCTCGGTAAGCGCCTCGGCTACGCGCGCGCCCTGACGCACCTTTTCATGAACAGTATCCAAGGCCTTGGCATACAATTCATTACCCACATTCTTCTGCACTATCCGGATAGACTGCAAAATTGGCACGCCGCAGCTTAAGAGCATACCAAAGGTTTTACCAAAACGGGAAAGCGCGAACTTCTCCACCATTGGCCCGGCAAAGGGAAGTTTTAACTGCAGGCAGTCAAACCAGAATTTGCCGATCTTGGTTGAGGCTGAGGTGCGCAAAAGCACCACTGCCATTCCGACGGCCATAAATAAGATATACCATTGTTTCTTCAAAAATATACTGGCATTATACATTATCTGCGTAGGCACAGGAAGCTCAACGCCAATGCGCACAAAGGTGGAGACAAACGAAGGTATGACTCCGGTAATGATAAAGAACACTATTCCCGAACCCACCACAATCAGAATGAACGGATAGGTCATAGCTGCCTGAATATTCTGACGCACCTCCATATCGTGCTCGGTAAATTCCGCCACCCGGTCCAAGACCGTACCCAACTGTCCGGAGGCTTCGCCCGCGCGCACCGAGCTGGTAAAATACGGCTGAAAAATCTTAGGATGTTTTTCCAAGGCATCGGAAAAGGCCATGCCGCCTTCGACATTGCGATAGACATCGTCAAGAACGCTGCGCAGCTTGGGGTTCTTAAGCTGCTGGAGAATTATATGCAGCGCCCGAATCAGCGGCAGACCGGCGCTGACCATATTTGCCAGCTGCACGCAAAAAACCATTTTATCCTCAGCGCTTACCCGGCCGAAAAGGACAAACTCTTTTTTGGCTATCGCACCGGTATCTACTTTTTTCGCAACTGGTTTGGAATCTTTGAAAGGCCGTTCGCTTATTGAGGTGACGAATAAACCTTTGCCTTGTAAAATAGCTACCGCCTCTTCGCGTGAAGATGCAGTAAGTTCTCCGTTAATGGCCGAACCGCCTAAATCCTTTACTTTGTAATAAAAAGTTCCCATTCTAAATTTTAGGTTAGCGAGGTCTCTTCTTCGCGGCTGACGCGTAACACCTCTTCAATGGTAGTATGCCCGTCTACTACCTTGCGCTGACCGTCTTCAAAGAGGGTAACCATTCCGGCCTTCCTTGACGCCTCTTTAATCTGTTCGCTGGAGGTCTTTTCCAAAACCAACTGCCGGATAGCCGTATCCGGGACCAAAAGTTCAAATATCCCCATCCTGCCTTTGTAACCGGTATTGCGACAGTTATCGCAGCCGCGGCCTTTAAAGAATTTTGGCTGCTCACCTTCCTTCAACCCTAAACCCTCTAAAACATCCACGCTGGGCGTATATTCTTTTTTGCAGTGCACGCATATTCGTCTTACCAGACGCTGGGCGATTATCCCTAAGATGGTCGAGGTAATGAGAAATGGCTCAATGCCCATATCCATTAAACGCGTGAAGGTTGAAGCGGAATCATTGGTATGAATGGTGCTAAAGACTAAATGGCCGGTCAAGGCCGCCTGAATGGCGATTTCTGCGGTTTCCTTGTCGCGGATCTCCCCCACCATCACAATATCCGGGTCTTGGCGCAGAATCGCCCGTAACCCCGAGGCGAAGGTAAGTCCGGCCTTGATGTTCACCTGAATCTGGTTTATCTCATCCAGCCGGTATTCTACCGGATCCTCGACGGTAATAATATTTTTCTCTACAGACTTAATAGTATTTAAAGAGGCATAAAGGGTAGTGGTCTTACCGCTTCCGGTCGGGCCGGTGACCAGCATTATTCCCCAAGGCTTTCTTATCAGCGCATCAAATATCTTTAATTCTTTGGGATAAAAACCTAACTGCGGCAGGCCGGGAAGCACGGTAGTCGTATCCAAAAGCCGCATAACGATTTTCTCGCCGTGAATACTGGGGATAGAGGAAACGCGCAGGTCAATATCCCGGCCCTTTATCTTTACTCCGTAACGGCCGTCCTGCGGGATTCTCCGCTCGGCAATATCCATTCCGGAAAGTATCTTGATTCTCGAGACGATTGCCGGATGCAGCCGGCGCGGCGGCGAAGGAATGGGGTGCAGAATACCGTCAATCCGCAAACGGATCCGCAGGGAATCTTCGTGCGGCTCAACATGAATGTCGCTGGCGCCTTCATTAACCGCCTTGGTAACCACCAAATTAACCAACTTGATAACCGGCACCTCCTCGGCAAGATCGTGGAGCTTGGCAACATCCAACTCCTCTTCTTTCTGCTCGGAGATCTCGATTTTCTCCGCCTCTTTGCTGACCTCACCCTCGTCGAGCTCAACCATATCCTCCAAGGCAAAGAACTGGGCAAAGAAATCCTGCAGCTCTTTATCCGCAACCAAGACCGGTTCAACTTCGCAAGTTAGCATCATCCGGATACGGTCAATGGTCACGATGTCCAAAGGATTGACCATCCCCAAGGTGAGGATGCCTTCATTATTGGCAATAGGAACGATATCGTATTTGCGGCAGAGTTCCTCGGAAATCAGCTTTAAAACCGCTGGCTCAATCTTTCTCCCTTTAAGGCTGACCCGCAGGATACCGATTTCCTGCTCAAAGAAACCGTTTAATTGGTCAGTGGTAACCATGCCTAACTTAATCAGTGTCTGCCGGAGAGTATCGCCGGAACGCTTTTTTTCTTCCAGGGCCTGATCTAACTGCATCTTGGAAATCAACCCCTGATCAATCAGCACCTGACCTAACGGCCTTCTTTCTCTTACTGTCATAGACTCCTATTTCATAACCATGGCGTGGGAGGCGGGAGGGATGTTGACTGTTAAGAATACCAAGACCTCAGTCTTTTCGCGGGACTTGGACTTATATTTAAAGGCATAACCGAAAAACGGGATATCTCCCAGCCAAGGCAGCTTAGTTACATTAAGGATATCCTTATCCTTTAGCATCCCGCCAATGACTACGGTGTCTCCGTCTTTAACCCGCAGGGTAGTAGTTACCTGGCGGGAGGAGATAATTGGTCTTTCGTTATTGGGGCCGGTATAGCCGGTTATCTCGCTTACCTCCGGATGCACGGTTAAAGTAACATAGCCATCCTTGTGTATCTTAGGGGTAACCCGCAAGACTATCCCCACTTCCTGATCGGTATAGCCGGTTACCTCCATCTGACCGGTAGTGGCATTGCGCTCGTAAGTGGGAATAGGAATGGTGGTACCCACTAAAATCTCCGACTCCTCGTCGTCAATAGCCACCAGACGCGGATTGGATAGAAGCACGGTATCCTTGTCGTCCTCTAAATATTTCAAGGTCCAGGTCATACTGCCGGTTTCAATACTACCAAAGGTAAAATCATCGGCTGTAGCGTATTTAAAGGCAGTGCCACTGTCCACCGGAAAATCCCCTACTTCTCCGGACTCGGCAGGCTTGCTTAATGGATACATCTTGCCAAAAATGTTGTCATCCCGCGCCTGACCGGCGGGAAAAGGAAAGACAATCGGCCGCTTGGCCCCGCTGGCTTTAAGATAAAAATTCTCATCCCATTTTATACCCAAGTCTTTGACCTTGGAGGCCACCACCTCCATCACCTTTGCCTCGATATAGATCTGGGGTCTTGCCGCGTCAATCCTTTCCACCATGGCCTCGATATCGTGGATTTTGGAATAATTGTCAGAAATTACCAGGGTGCGAGATTTCGCATCGTATAGAATCCGGCCGCGGTCGGAAATAATCTCTTTTATCTTATCCAGCTGGCTGTCGGTAAGGGTGGTATGCCTTAAGGTGAATATCCGCGTCAGGTATTTGTCTTCATCGATTTTCACAATCCGCACCACATTCCCGTCAATAAAATAGGTCAGACCGCAAGACTTAAGGATAGAGGCCAATACCTCCTGCGCCGGCGCATCGGAAAAGCTGGCGTTTAGCTTTCCGGTTGCCTCGTCGGTAAAAATCACATTAATCCCCAATAGCTGCGCGAGCGTGCGCATCGCCACATTGATATCTTCGCCTTTAAAATAAATGCGGATTCGCTGTTGACGCTTATCCGGAGGAAGCAGACTCGACAAGGTGGGGGAATCAGTTTCGGTTTGCACCTCCTGCCTGATTCTGCGGGTAATGGTTTCCAGCAACTCGCTCGCTGCCTCGTGGCCGGGAAAGGCTGCCAAGGCCTTATTGGCCTCTTCCGCCGCGCCATAAAGATCATTGTTAAGATATTTTTCCGAGGCGCGGCGGTAATACTCTTCAGCTAAAACCGTATCGGCCTTGGCCACTGGCAGCTCTTTACTCAGTAAGGCTTCATCTTTTTTCTTAAGCACGATCGGCAAGAGTTTGCTGGCAGAAGGATAATTGGCGTCTATGGCCAGACATTCTCTTAACTGGGCAAGCGAGGCATCCAAATCGTGATTAAGATAATATTTCACTGCCCGATCAAAATGCTCCTTGGCAGCATCCGCGCGCGCTGCTTGGCTGGTCAGCAGTAAAACAGAAATCAGGACCGAAAAGATAATTAATGGTCTCACTTATCTTCCTTGGTAACCAACAGGATATCCTCCAACCTCCCCAGAAGCGCAGCCGCCTCTCGGTTCTGGGGGTCAATCCCTAAGGCCTTTTGCAACTCAGCTTTGGCTGCAACATAATCGCTGCGACCCAAAGCTGCCGAGGCATTTTTTAGATAACCCTCCACCAATAACTGCCGCTGGTCTTCCTTAAGTCTTTGCTGATCTTCGCGCGCCAAAACTGAAAGCTTCTGTAATAAATCCCATAATTTCTTTTTGGCCTCGTCGAATTTATCTTTCTGAATGCAAGAGAGAATTTCCTCCGGACCTTTTTGCGCGCTCTCCTTTATCTGTCTGGCCGTCTTTGACTGCGCGCTTTCAATGCTCAAACGGTTCACATCCTCGAGGATCAGGGCAAATTGTTCTTGCGCATTGAGGAAATCATTGGCTTGCAGGGCAGCCAAGGCGCGCGAGAACCCTTGCCGGATTGACTCATTATAAGCGCGGATATCGTCTTCAGGAGTCTCTGACTTTTTCAACTTTTCCGCTGCCTCACGCTGTTGTTGCAACTGAAGCTGCTTTTCCTCTTTAATCCGCTTCTCAATCGCTGCCAAAGCCAGACGCGATTGCGCAATTTCCTGCGCTTCTCTCTGTGCGCTCAGGCGCCTGGCCTGATTGAGCAAAACCGCTTCTTCTTCCTTGCGAACCTTCTCCTGTTTTTTTTCAACTGCGAGTCTGGCCTTTTCTATCTGGGATTTAAGCTGGGAGAGAATTTCCGCCTGCGGGGAAGAAGGCGTCTGCGCAGCAAAGGAGTGCACGCCGACGATTAAAAACAAAACACCGCATAAAACGCTTATCCTATGAAATTTAAAAAGCCTCATTTCGCAGAGACAAGATAGCCTTCTCTTACCTTTGGCCCATCCTCTCGCGGAGAAATCTTTCCGAGACTAATCGTCTCCTCCAGCTCATCAATCACTAAGGTGGCAACATATTTTTGCACCGGCGTATAGATATCAAAAACCATTCCGGTCTTGACCCCGTCCCGGCTGCCTAAATTAATGGCTGCAATGCCCGTGGCCGGTTTTATCACCAAGACCTTACCGGTTTTTTTAGCCGGCGGCGCAACCGTTGAGACCGCAGGCGCAAACGCGGTTATATTCTCACCTTGTTGGGCAGCATCTTCTTTGATTGAATTTAACTGCTCATTGAGCCGGACAATCTGCTCATCCTTCTGCTGAATCTTAAGCTCGTTTTCTTTTACTTGCTTGGCCAAACCTGTCCTTTCCTGCACCAAAACCTCCAGTTGTTTATTCAGGGTTTGGGTCTTTTCGCGGAAACGTTCCAATTCGGCCTTGGCCTGCTCTCCTTCTTGGGAGAAAACCTCAAATTTTTCCAAAGAAGATTTGAGCATTTTGACCTCGGCATCTGCCTGTGCCAGCTCGCCATTTAACTTCAACCGCTGGTTCTCGGCATTCTGACTCTTGGCAAAGAAAATCAAAGCCAGAACGAGAGCGACTAAAAACAATATCTTAAAGACAATTCCCTTCCTTGCCGTTGACTCCGGCACATAACGCCCGGGCGCTTCTACATCTTTCTCCAGCGGATTCTTCTTACCTAAGATGTTTTGCGCGCCGAAGATAGAAGAGATAGCCTTATGCAAATGTCCAGTATCCTCTTTTTGGGCAGGCTTATCTTCGGCGGCCTGTCTTAAAAGTTCATCCTTCTCAGGATCTAACATTGGTTATAACCTCCTTGGCTAATTGCAGATAATCCTGCGCTGCCCGGGAATCCGGCGCGTAAATATGCACTGGCTCTCCCTTGCTGCTGGCCTCAATCAGACGGGAATCAAACCTGATCATCGCACTGAATATCCCCTCCTTAAAGAAATTGCGCAAGCCGGTAATGATTTCTCTGGCGATATCCGAATTATCGTCATGCAAAGTAGCCACTGCGCCGATAACCTGCAAACGCCGGTTAAAACGCTGCTTAACAATTTGGATACTGTTCAAAAGCTGCTTCATCCCCTCCAGCGCATAATAATGGGTCTGCACCGGGATAAGCACACCGTCTGCCGCGACCAAGGCATTTAAAGTAAGCACGCCCAGCGATGGCGGGCAATCAATCACGATAAAATCATACACCTCTTCCAAGCCTTTTAGAATTTTACTCAAGATAGTTTCGCGCCGCTTGCGCTGCAGAAGTTCTACCTCAGCGCCGGAAAGCAGGATATTGGAAGGCAGCAAGTCAAGATTGTCAAAGCGGGTACTGAGTATAACCTGAACCGCCCCTTCTTTTTCAATCAGACTCTTTATCTTAAGCAGCGATTGCAGGGCGCTTTTGGGCGGGGTGACCAATAAATTCAATAGCGTAGCGCTGATCTCTTCGGGGTTGAAACCCAATCCCAAGGTAGAATGGGCTTGCGGGTCAATATCTACCAAAAGTACTTTTAATTTCTGACTCGCCAGGGACGCGGCAAGGTTTATCGCGGTAGTAGTTTTGCCGCATCCGCCTTTTTGATTAGCAACCGCAATAATTTTAATCATCAGTTTTATAAATCAATGGACTGTAGCGCGGATCTTGATAACCTGCAATTCCTGCTTAATCTCTGCCTGATTATTGATGATCGTATTCAGCAGGTCTTCCAGCCGCGCCTGCGAATCAATAATCCGCTCCAGTTTCAATAAAATCCCTTGGTCGCTGCCAGAGGAGTCCTGCGCCCGCGAAAAAACCCACGAGGCAAAGACAACCACGGCTGCAAAAAAGAAGACCCAGCCTACCTTTTTAAAGCAGACTGGGTTCTTTCCTGACATTTTATCGCGATCCAATTTTCCCGTTTTTAATTTATAACTTCTTGCCTTAAACAATGTTATATTTGGGCCGGGGAAGACCTAAGTTGCTCACTTATAAATTAATATTAAAGAATTAAATAAGTATTGACAAGTTAAAATAAGAACAAATCGCCTACTTCGTAATTACGAAGATGGCATTAAGGGAAAAAAGATTGGGCCAGAAATAGACGGGTTTTTCCTTGCCGAGATAATGCACGCTGACAATGGAGATTTGTTTGTCCCGGCAGAAGTCTTTAAAGTCGCTGACACTCAAGAAGTGCAGGTTGGGCGTGTCGTACCAATGAAAAGGAAGCGATTTGGTAATCGGCGCCTTGCCGCGGAAAAACAGCATAAAGCGGCTCTTATAATAAGCGAAATTGGGAAAGCCGACAATGACCTTTTTCCCGACGCGCAGGGCCTCCTGGATTACAAAGTCCGCGCGCTTTAATTCCTGCATACTTTGATTCAGGATGACATAATCAAAGGACTTATCCGGATATTCGCTTAGGCCGGTGTCAATGTCGCTGTGAAAAACGCTTAAGCCCTTTTCCACGCATTTATAAATCGCCGCGTCATCCACTTCTATCCCCTGCACTTTGGCTGCCTTGTCGCGGGCCAGAAGATATAAAAGCTCGCCGTCGCCGCAGCCCAAATCCAAAACCCGCGCCTCAGGCTCGACGATCTCGTAGATAACCCGGTGATCGAGTCGAATAGAGTTAAATGTCATCGTCTTCTCCGATAACTATTGTATGACGAACTCAAATTAAATCCCCAGCCCACGCACCACATCATACCCACGGAAGGTCTTATCGAGGAAATGCTTAATCAAATGCGTCTCCTCATCCACCTCTAACAAAAACGCGTCGTGGCCGTAGGTGGAATTTATCTCGCAGTAAGTCGCGTCAACATGATGAACCTTTAAGCGCCGCACGATTTCCTGCGACTGATACGCCGGATACAGCCAGTCGGACTTAAAGGCAATGACTAAGAAACGGGTGTTGAGCCGGCGGCCTTCGAGAATCAGTTTGCCGCCGGAAAGGTCAAAATAATCTAACGCCTTGGTAATATAAAGATAGGAGTTGGCGTCAAAGCGCTTGACAAAATTATCCCCGCGGTAACGCAGATACCCTTCCACTTCAAAGTCCGTGGTGAATTTGAAACTGTAATTATCGTCTTTAAGCCGTCGGGAAAACTTTTCCTCCATTGACGCGTCGCTCATATAGGTGATATGGCCGATCATTCTCGCCACTGCTAAGCCTTTTTCCGGCTGGCCGAATTCATAATAATTTCCTTCCCGCCAGTCCGGGTCCGCCATTACTGCCTGCCGGCCCACCTCATCAAAGGCGATTTGCTGGGGCGAATGTTTTAAGCTCGTGGCAATGGGAATGGCCGAGGCCACCATTTCCGGATAAGCAGCCACCCACTGCAAAACCTGCATCCCACCCATTGACCCGCCGACTACGCACAATAATTTTTTTATGCCCAGATGTTCCACTAAATATTTCTGCGCCGCTACCATATCGGCAATAGTAATCACCGGAAAATCCAAGCCGTAGGGTCTACCGGTTTTGGGATTTATTGACGAAGGCCCGGTCGAACCCTTGCACCCGCCGATGACATTGGAGCAGAGCACAAAATATTTATGGGTGTCAAAGGCCTTATCCGGCCCAATCATCGCATCCCACCAGCCGGGCTCCTTATCGTCTTTATGCAAACCCGCGGCATGGCTGTCGCCGGAAAGGGCGTGCAAAACCAATATGGCATTGGACTTTTCTTTATTCAATACGCCGTAAGTTTCATAAGATAGAGTTATCGGGCCAAGCCTTTGCCCGCTCTCCAATAATAATTCGTTGGGAGGCTGGGCAAAGGTGAAGTACTGGGTTTCGACAATGCCAACGCTATTCTCATTCTTCATCTCAATCTTCCGTCATATCTTGGGGCACCAAGACACAAGGACACCACGACACCCGTAAACTGTTGACGGGTGACTTGGTGGCCTGATGTCCTGGTGACCTTTTCTATTCTTGAAACAACCAGGTGGACAAATACCGTTCCCCAGTATCCGGCAAAATCACGACGATGGTCTTGCCTTCGGACTCTTTGCGCTTGGCCACTTCCAAAGCCGCCCACATTGCCGCGCCGCTGGAAATACCGGCGAGAATCCCCTCTTCCTTGGCCAAAGCGCGCGCCAGATCTCCAGCATCTTCATTAGATACGGTAATTATCTCGTCAATGACTTCGCGGTTTAAGACCTGAGGCACAAAGCCCGCGCCTATACCCTGAATTTTATGCGAGCCGGGCTTGCCGCCGGATAAAACCGGAGAATCCTTAGGCTCCAGTCCGATAATTTTTATTGCGGGTTTTCTTTTTTTCAAAACCTCGCCCACTCCGGTGATGGTTCCGCCAGTGCCGATTCCGGAAATAAAAATATCCACTTTCCCGTCGGTATCATTCCAAACTTCCTCGGCAGTAGTCTGGCGATGAATTTCCGGATTAGCCGGATTATTAAACTGCTGAGGTATAAAACTGTTGGGGTTTTCCGCTGCCAGCTCCTCGGCCTTTTCCACTGCGCCGCGCATACCTTTGACGCCGTCAGTCAAAACTAACTCCGCACCGAAAATCTTTAGCAACTGCCGGCGCTCGATACTCATTGTATCCGGCATCGTCAAAATCAAACGATAACCTTTGGCAGCGCAGGCAAAAGCCAAGGCCACGCCGGTGTTGCCGCTGGTAGGCTCAATAATCACCGTATCTTTTTTTATGTATCCGGCCTTTTCCCCGGCTTCAATCATCGCCACGCCAATGCGGTCCTTGACGCTGGAAAGGGGATTAAAGAATTCCAACTTGGCAAGAATCGTAGCCTTTAAGCCTTCAGACAGATTATTAATTCTGACCAGCGGCGTGTTGCCGATGGTTTGGGTGATGTCGGCGTAGATTTTCATTCCTCACCTCGCTGCTTTCTTGAGCGCTTGCTCAATGTCCGCAACAATGTCATCAATATGTTCGATGCCGACGGACAAGCGGATAAAATCCGGAGTTACTCCGGTAGCCAATTGCTCCTCGCTGGAAAGCTGCTGGTGCGTAGTAGTGGCCGGATGAATAGCCAAGCTCTTGGCATCGCCGACATTAGCCAAGTGGGAAAATAATTCCAAGGAATCAATGAATTTTCTTCCGGCCTCCAATCCGCCTTTAATGCCAAAACCTAAAATCGCGCCCGCGCCTTTGGGCAAATATTTTTTCACCCGCGCCTTTTCCGGACTGGATTCCAAGCCCGGATAATTTACCCAAGAGACCTTGGGATGTTTTTCCAAATATTTCGCCACGGCCAAGGCGTTTTCCGAATGGCGCGGCATCCGTAAATGCAAAGTCTCCAAACCCTGCAAAAACAAAAAGGCATTAAACGGCGACATTGCCGGACCCAAATCGCGCAGCAAGGTAAGCCGGGCTTTAATAATGTAAGCAATATTTCCCAACGGTTTTAAGGCCTCGATAAAATTTATCCCGTGATAACTGGGGTCAGGCTCGGAAATCAAGGGAAATTTCCCGCTGTTCCAGTCAAATTTTCCCGAATCCACGATAATCCCGCCCAGCGAAGTGCCGTGTCCGCCGATGAATTTAGTCGCAGAATAAACCACAATGTCCACGCCAAAATCTATTGGCCGCAGCAAATACGGCGAGACCGTATTATCTAAAATAAACGGAACTCCGTTTTGGTGCGCCAGTTTGGACAAGCCCTCCAAATCCGGTACATCGAGCTTGGGATTGCCAATGGACTCCGCGTAAATCGCCTTGGTCTTCGGAGTAATTGCCTTTTGAAAAGCCTCCAAGTCATTGGACTGGACGAACTTTACCTTAACCCCTAACTTGGCAAAGGTATAATGAAAAAGATTGTAAGTGCCGCCGTAAAGATTATCCGCGGAAACTATTTCGTCGCCGGCTTGGGCAATATTCAACAATGCCAAGGTAATAGCCGACTGCCCGCTGGATAAGGCCAAGGCGCCCACTCCACCGTCGAGGGATGCCATTCTTTTTTCCAAGACCTCATTGGTGGGATTCATCAGCCGGGTGTAGATATTACCGAATTCCTTTAAACTAAAAAGATTGGCGGCGTGCTCGGTATTTTTGAACTGATAGGAGGTGGTCTGATAAATAGGCACGGCCCGACTGCCGGTCGTGGGGTCAGACTCCTGTCCGCCGTGCAAGGATAGGCTTTCTACTTTTAATTTGGCGTCAATCTTGCTCATTTATCCTCTTTAACTATTATCCATTAAACGCTGCTGACTCACAATAGAAATCTTTAAGTGCTCGATATCTTCGCGCGTGTGGGCAAAGCAAAGAAAATTTGCTTCATACGGCGAAGGGGCAAGATATATCCCAACCCTGAGCATCGCGCGATAGAATTTGGGAAATTGGTTTTTCTCTTTGAACTTAAAACTAAACATACTGCCGTAATGATTAATCTCCAAAGGGATGTTCTGCGCAAGATATTGGGTCAGCTCATTTAATTTGCGATACTCGCTTGATTTTGCCTTTAAAATATTTAGCGTGCTGATGCCTGCCTGCATTACCAAAGGATTGCCGGCAAAGGTCGAGGCCTGATAAACCTTTCCCTCGGGAGCAAGAGCGCGCATAATTTCTTCTCTGCCGCCAAATGCCCCAATGGGCAGGCCGCCGCCGATAATTTTTCCCAAGCAAATTAAATCCGGTTTAACGTCGAATCCCTGCGCCGCCGAGCCAAACCGAAAACGAAAACCCGTAATTATCTCGTCGAAAATCAAGACCGCGCCAAACTGCCGGGTAATCTTATCAAGCTTCTTTAAGAAATCAATATTGGGCTCAATTACCCCGTAATTTCCTCCTACGGGTTCAACGATGACCGCGGCGATTTGGGAGCCGTATTTTTGAAAAATCTTTTTCAGCTTTTCGGCGTTGCCAAATGGAACGATGAGCGTGTGCTGGATAATCTCTTTGGGCACGCCGGCGCTTAAAGGAATTCCCAAGGTAGCCAAACCCGAACCGGCCTTGGCTAAAAGATAATCCGCATGGCCATGATAGCTGTGCTCGAATTTTAAAATCTTGTCTCTGCCGGTATAACCGCGCGAGAGTCTTATGGCTCCCATTACCGCTTCGGTGCCGGAATTGACAAAGCGGATTTTCTCAATAAAGGGAATGGCCTCGCGGATAATCTTCGCCAGTTCGATTTCCGACTGGTGCGTGGCGCCAAATCCCCAGCCGGAATTTAAGGCGCGTTTTAAATTTTTTAAAACTTCAGGGTGGCTATGGCCCAAAATCATCGCGCCCCAGCCCAAGACAAAGTCAATATACTCCTTGCCGTTATAATCATACAGCCGGCTGCCTTTACCCTCCTTAAACCAAATCGGAGCAGCGCCGACGAGCTTAAACGCGCGCACCGGACTGTTTACGCCGCCGACTAAATATTGTTTGGCCAGTTTAATTCTTTTATCCATTGCGCAATCTCTTTGGCATGATAGGAAATAATAAAATCCGCGCCGGCGCGTTTGATGGCGCTTGAGATTTCCCAGACCATTTTTTTCTCATTCCATAATCCCAATTTAGCGCCATATTTGACCATCGCGTATTCACCGCTGGTGTTGAAGGCGGCCAGCCCAAGCTTAAACTGCTGGCTGGCCGCCTTAACCACATCCAAATAACTCAAGGCCGGTTTTACCATAACCATATCCGCGCCTTCCTTAATATCCGCGCTAATCTCTTTAAGCGCGGTTTTCCCGTCGGTAAAATCCAGTTGATAAGCCCGGCGATCGCCAAATTGCGGCGCAGAAGACGCTGCCTCGCGAAACGGACCGTAGAAATTCGAGGCAAACTTGGCTGAATAGCCTAAGATTTTTACTTTTTGAAAACCCGGTTTATCCAAAGCCTCTCTTATCGCGAGAACCTGACCCTTGGCCATTGCCGAAGGCGCCACCCAGTCTGCGCCAGCCTCGGAATGTGCCAAGGCAATTTTCGACAGAATCTTCAAAGTGGCTGGATTATCAATATACCATTTCGATCTTCGATCTTCTATCTTCCATCTTCTTATCACTCCACAATGACCGTAATCCGTATAAGCGCACAAACAAACATCGGTAATCACGGTCACCTCCTTTATTGCCTGCTTTAGTGCCCTTACAGCCTTGGGAATAATTCCTTCCGGAGAATAAGCATAACTGCCGCGGCTGTCTTTATGTCTTGGCGGACAAACCCCAAAGAGCAGCACGCGCCTTATTCCCAAATCCGCAGCTTCCCTAACCTCTGGCAAAAGCTTATCCACGGACAGCCGGAATATTCCGGGCATACTCCGGACCGCTTCTCTTCTGCCGCGTCCTTCGACGACAAAATAGGGCATTATCAAATCTTTGACTGACAAATGTATCATTTTCGCATAACGCTAATGTCCGCTAATTCTGGGATGAGGGTGGGTTGTGTGTTGTGAGTCGAGTTGTGGGTAGTTGGGATGGGGCACCAAAAACCTCACCACCCATTCCCACAACCCGACCCATTACTCACAACTCACCCACAATACTCACAACCAAAGATTCGCGGTCATTAGTGTTAAATTCGCGGTAATTAGTGTTAAGAAGTTTTTCTCAACAGTCTCAATTTTAGGGCCTGCTGCCGGGTTACCGCTCCAATGCAGCTTATCTTAACCGCCTTCGGCGGACGGCCATATTGCTTTAAAAAATTCCGGACCGTTGACGGGCTGGTAAACATAATCTCGTTAAAACTTTCCAAGTTAATATCCGGCAAATGAGCCGGCATCACATTCTTATAAGCCACAACCGAAGTAACTTGGCAGCCCAGATTTTTAAAACCCTCGGTCAGACCTTTGTCTGCCAAATTGGAGCGGGGTAGAAATATCTTTTTATATTTCATATCCATTTTTGCAAACACCTTAAGCAGGCCGGCCGATGATTCTTCTTTAGGCGCTAAATCCGCGATAATCCCGTAATCCCTAAGCCGGCGCGCGGTTGAGGCGCCGACTGCCGCAATCTTCATCCCGCGTAAAAACCGGCTGTCCAGCCCGACATAATTTAATCTCTTGAAAAAATACTCTACGCCATACCGGCTGGCAAAAACCAGCCAGTCAAACTGCCGGATATACAGCAAATAATTATCGAAACGCCGATAGTTATCGAGCGGTACGATCTTTACCAAGGGCAAATGAAAATAATTCCCTTTAAGAAAGGAGCGTTTTTGCGAAAGACCGGTAAATAAAATCCGTTTATTCTTTCTAAGCCAATTAAATTGCTTTCCTAACTTTACCGTTTTGCCGATAATAATAATTGCCGGCGCGCGAATGCCTTTTGCTTTTATTGCCGCTGGCAACTCTTTTAACCGGGCATTGACAATTTGTTGACTAAAGCTTCCGGCCCGGTATATGGCCGCTGCCGGAGTCTCTGGGGATTTCCCGGCCTCAAATAGTTTCCCGACGATGCGCGCGATATTCTCCACGGCCATATATAAAACAATCGTACCGGCTGCGGCAAGGCCTTTCCAATC
The DNA here is from genome assembly GCA_049324655.1 of Candidatus Omnitrophota bacterium. Lineage (GTDB taxonomy): Bacteria > Omnitrophota > Gorgyraeia > JAUYCX01 > JBMONJ01 > JBMONJ01. The sequence continues at coordinate 21,215 of JBMONJ010000023.1, forward strand.
CACCGCGCTTAACTTTTTTCCCGCTGCTTCGTGGCCGGTGACCAATACTACGCTGGAGGAAAGCTTGCGGTCAGTT
>JBMONJ010000024.1:0-2500 GCA_049324655.1 Candidatus Omnitrophota bacterium
CAAGGCGCAAATTGCGGGTTACAATTATTCTGCCTTCTCTTAAAGCCGTAATCACCAAGCTGGAACGGTTGCAGCCTCTAAAATATACAGTGTCAAAACCTAAAATCCTCAGCCATCTCGCCAGCCGGCCCAATTCCCGGGTCAGAATAAATTTCATGCCTGATAAACAATTTTCCCCGCGCAAATCGCGTATTCCACTTTTCCCGTCAAACGCCTGCCAATAAACGCAGAGTTCTGGGATTTGGAAACTATTTCTTCTCGCTTCAAGACCCATTCTTTATGCGGGTCAACAATAACCACATCCGCATCCCGGCCTTTGGCGAGCGTTCCTTTATTTATCTTTAAAATCTTGGCTGGATTGCAAGCCATTTTCTCGACGAGCTGCCCCCAAGTCAAAATCCCGGTTTTAACTAATTCGGTTATACTGATGGCAAGAGAAGTTTCTAAACCAATGCTGCCGAACTCCGCGCGGTCAAATTCAATGTCCTTTTCGTTTTCCGTGTGTGGGGCGTGGTCCGAAGCAATGCAATCAATTACCCCGTTTTTTAATCCCTGCTTAATTGCTGCAACATCTTCTTTACTGCGCAGCGGCGGATTTATTTTCATATTGGTATCATACTCCAAAGCCGCCTCTTCAGTTAGCGCAAAATAATGGGGAGCAGTCTCGGCGGTTACTGCAATGCCTTTTTTCTTGGCTGCAGCAATAATCTCTACTGACTCTTTGCAGCTTACATGGGCAATGTGTATTGGCAACTTGACCTTGGCTGCCAAGTCAATATCCCTTTTAATCCGCGTATATTCCGCGGCATTGGAAATTCCTTTTAAACCTAACCGCGTCGATACTATCCCTAAGTTAACCACGCCGCCAGCAGACAATATTTTATCCTCGCAATGGCAAATCAATAAAAGATTATTGGCCTTGGCTGCTTTAAGCGCCTTAAGCAAAATTTCCGGGTTATCAACCGAATTTCCATCGTCGGAAATGGCAAGGGCTCCGGATTTTTTTAAAGCGGCAATGGGGCTTAATTTTTCTCCCAAGCGGCCTTGGGTAATGGCGCCGCAGATATAAACATTACAGCAGGCAGTTTTTTTAATGATATCCTTTAATAAAGCTGCGTTTTCCGGAAAATCAATGGCGGGAGTAGTATTGGGCATAGCCAAGACTGCAGTGACTCCGCCTTTTATTGCCGCCCGCGTTCCAGTGAGGACGGTTTCTTTATCCTCGCGTCCGGGCTCGCGCAAATGCACATGCATATCCACCAAGCCGGGAATGACAATTTTGCCGGTGGCATCAATGATTTTTTCGGGTTTCCCTTCGTTAATCATTACATCCTTTACCGCGTCAATTTGGCTTGCCGGGTCAATGACCCGGCCGCCTTTAATGAGAATTTTCATTATTGGATTTTTCTCTCGCTGAAGAAACCAAATACAAAACCGCCATTCTTACTGCAATGCCATTGGTTACCTGCTCTAAAATAACTGAGTTGGCTCCGTCAGCTACTTCGCTGGAAATCTCAATGCCCCGGTTAAGCGGCCCGGGGTGCATCACTATAAGGTTCTTCTTTGCCTTTTCAAGTTTTTCGCGGGTGATGCCAAAGTTTTTGAAATACTCCAACTGCTTTGGAAAGGCGCCTTCTGCATCGCGTTCAAACTGCATGCGCAGGACATTCACCGCATCGCAATTCTTTAACGCCTCATCAAGATTATGGCTCACCTTGACTCCCATTCGCTCAATTGCCGGCGGGATAAGCATAGCCGGCGCGCAAACCGTAACCTTGGCTCCTAATTTGGTCAGACCCCAGATGTTCGAGCGGGCCACGCGGGAGTGGGCGATATCGCCGACAATGGTTACTTGCAGTCCGGCGATATCGCCCAGCTTTTCCTTCAAAGTAAAAATATCCAGCAGCGCCTGCGTGGGATGCTCGTGCCAGCCGTCGCCGGCATTTACCACACTGATGTCCAAATGTCGGGCCAGCATTTGCGCCGCGCCCGAGGAATTATGCCGCATCACAATAATATCCGCGTTTAAGGCTTGAATATTTTTGCCGGTATCAATCAAGGTCTCACCCTTCTTGACGCTGGAAGTTTCCGTGGCAATATTAATCACATCCGCGGACAGCCGTTTGGCCGCCACTTCAAAAGAAACCCGGGTGCGCGTTGAAGGCTCATAAAATAAATTAACCACGGTCTTGCCGCGCAAGGCCGGCACCTTTTTAATCTGCCGGCTGGAAACCTCTTTAAAAGAAGCGGCCGTGGACAGAATTAACTCAATCTCTTCTTGGCTTAAATATTCCAGCCCCAATAAATCTTTCTTATTCCAGTTCATTTCTCGACAATCACCACTTCTTCCTTGCCGTCAATTTCTTTAAGCCGCACTTCCACCGCCTCATTTTGCGCCGTAGGAATATTTTTCCCGGCAAAATCCGCGCGAATGGGCATCTCCCGGTGTCCGCGGTCCACCAAAACTACTAATTGAATATTCTGCGGCCGGCCAAAATCC
>JBMONJ010000025.1:0-2435 GCA_049324655.1 Candidatus Omnitrophota bacterium
GCTAGGTGCGCGGCCGCCTGTAGCTCTTTAATGCGGCCGCGCGCCTCTTTATCCGTCCTATTCAACGCATATTCTCCGGTATGCAACTCTACAAAATCCGCAGCCACAATTTTTGCCATTTTGATTTGTTCTGGTTGCGGGTCAATGAACAAACTTACGATTATGCCTTTTGCCTTCAAGACCTTTATCACCCGTGCTGCCTGATTTTTTTGCGAAATTAAATCCAGGCCGCCTTCGGTAGTAAGCTCTTTTCTGCGCTCCGGCACCAAAGTTGCCTCGTCGGGTTTTATCCGGCAGGCAATAGAAACAATTTCTGCGTTCATCGACATCTCTAAATTAAGCCGGCTCGTAACCGTTTTTTTTAACGCCGTCAAATCCAAATCATTGATGTGCCGGCGGTCCTCGCGCAAATGACAAACAATGCTGTCCGCGCCGGCCTTTTCACAAATTAGTGCGGCCTTAATTGGATCCGGCTCATCGCCTCCGCGCGCTTCCCGTAAGGTAGCAACATGATCAATATTAACGCCTAGTTTCATTATCGAAAATCATAAATCTTTAACTACGATTCCAGCAATCTTAAAAACGATTCCGGCGATTAGTATAACCTAAAGAATCACTGTAATCGCGCTTCTAATCGCCGTAATCACTGTTAAAAATGACGCTTGGCGAGTTCGCCGTTGACATATAACCAAACAATCAGTGCCAAAACCAAAGAAACAAACTTAAGCCAAAGATTGTTAAACAACCACCTTCTTCCCATTTTCTATCCTTGAATCAAAAGTTGTTTTAGGGTATTAACTAACTCTTCCTCGCTTTTAATGTCGATAAATCTTCCCTGAAAGGCCACGCTCACCTCTGCGGTCTCTTCGGAAACCACCACCACGGCCGTATCCATATGTTCGGTTAGGCCGATTGCCGCGCGGTGCCGGGTGCCCATTATCTTGCTGAAGTGGGGATTTTCGGTTAAAGGAAAAAGACATACTGCCGCCGCGATACGCGCTCCGCTGATGATCACCCCTCCGTCGTGCAAAGGCGAGTAAGGATTAAAGATGCTCTGCAATATTTCGCTGTTTATCTGGCTGTCCAAAACAATGCCACTCTCCACATAGGCAGAAAGCTTATTTTCCCTTTCAATGGCTATAAGCGCGCCGGTTCTCTTTTGGCTTAAATGGAATGCCGCGGCAGCAATCTCTTTAACTATCTCAATGATCTCCTCTTTTTTTAAGGCCACGGAAAAAAAGTGCTGCTGGCCCAGACGGGCCAAGCCGTGGCGGATTTCAGGTTGAAAAATGATTATGAGCCCGATAACCGAAAGTGCGAAGAATTTGGTTATAAGCCAATTTACCGTCCTTAAACCTAAAATCTGAAAAACCAGAAAGGCGACGATTAAAACGATTATCCCCTTAAGCACCTGAAAGGCGCGCGTGCCCTCAAAGAAGGCAAGGATGCGGTAAAACATATACCAGAGGATCAAAATTTCCAAGAAGGGTTTCAGGGAATACCCGATGTCAACCATGGCTTTAGTTATGAGTAGTGCGGGTGAGTTGTGAGTAGTGAGTCGAGTTGTGCGTAGTGAGGGTGGGTTATTAATCACCTCACAACTCATCCTCACAACCCGACCCACAACCCAAAACCCACCCGCATCCTTTTAATGGTTTCGAATTTAATTATACACCACAGCGTCGGTCAGCTTAACTACATTCTGCATTTCCTTTACATCATGCACACGTACAATGTGCGCGCCGTTGGCAATGGCGCAGGCAACGCTGGCTGCCGTGCCAAAAATCCTTTTGTCCTCCGGCGCATTCAATATCTTGCCGATGAAGGATTTTCGCGAAGTCCCGACCAAAACCGGACGGCCCAACCCTTGCAACTCGCCAAGCCGACGCAGGATAGTCAGATTGTGCTCTTTGGTCTTGCCAAAGCCTACTCCCGGATCTACGACAAAACGCTCCCGCTTTATTCCTGCCTGCAATCCCGCCTCTATTGAGTCGTTAAGCCGGTAAATGATTTCGTACATCAGATCCGCATAAACCGGATTTTTTTGCATAGTCCGCGGCTTACCTTTAATATGCATCACCACTACTGCCGAGTCAGGAAAGGCCTTTAAAACCTTAAGCATTGGCGAATTCTTTTTTAAGCCCATAATGTCATTTACAATGCCGGCGCCGCTTTCCAAGGCAGCTCCTGCCACTTCTGGTTTATAAGTATCAATGGAAAGCGGCGCCTTGACTGTCTTGGTCAGTCTCTTGATTAAGGGGATAACCCTTTTTATTTCTTCTTTGGCGCTCACTGGCCTGGCCCCGGGTCGGGTAGACTCTCCTCCTATATCCAAGATATCCGCACCGTCGGCAACCATTCTTTCGGCAAAAGCGGCGACGGCCCCGTAATCCCGGCCAAGACGCAGGCACCCGTCACCGCTGAAGGAATCCGGA
>JBMONJ010000026.1:0-2416 GCA_049324655.1 Candidatus Omnitrophota bacterium
GCGCAGTTTCTCGATTATACGCATGACCTCTCAGGTATAGGTGCAGAGATAAAATTAGCTTCTGTATTGGGCTTGGAGAAAATGGATGTTCGACAATTCTTGAATTACTTGCTTGGTTTAAAAGAGCCTGTAGTCCTTATTAACGGTAAGGCCGAGAATATTTTCACTGCAGATATCATCGCCGGCGGCATAAGAAGAGCGTTAGTCAGGGCTTATGGAAAGCGGCAAGCCGGTTGGGAGACGCAGGAATGGCTTAAGACCTTAGATTCAATAGCCGCCTCCAGCCCCCTGACCGATATCAGACGGGGGACGTCGCCCCGCTTCTTGCATTCTGTAAGAATGCGGCGGGGCTCCAGCCCCCTCACCGAAAACGGCCCCATTGCCTCTTTAATCCGGCTGGCCTCGCAATCAGCAACAGAACGAGAAAGAATTTTAGACCGGCTTGCTGATATTATCGAGCGGGAATCCGCGGTGCTCTACGGTTCTGTACCTGACGGCCTGAAGCCGGGCGAGGCGGAGAAATACGCGGCAATGAGCCGGGCCGCCAATGTTGAGCAGGCAGCGATTCAGGCGGTATTGGGTATCTTGGGTCCTGACGGCCTTCTGGATAGCGAGCGGTTCCTGAAATTAATTGACAGATCCGGGATGTTAGAAAGATTAGGGCGCTGGGACAGCCATGTGCTTACTATGAAAGAAAGGGCAGTTAATGTCGCGCAGGAGTTTAAAGCAAAACACCCGGAAGCCCAGATACGAAAGGTGAAGATATTCGGTTTAGGCGGCTCAGCAGCCCCGCACAATATAAGCGCAGAGATTATTGCCAACTCAGGAAAGTCCAGCATCGAGATCGAAGTTGTCCGTGCCGATAGTTATAACCATGACTACATTGATGCGTACACCTTGGTAATACTTAGCAGCTTTTCCGGCAATACCGAGGAGACTATCAATTGTTATTATGAAATAAAACACAAAACTTCTCAGATAGTAGTGATAGCCAAAGGCGGTAAGTTGAAAGAAATCGCCAGAGAAAACGGCATCCTCCTGCTCCAGTTGCCGGAAGAAAAAACTCACCCCGCTTTTGTAGTGCAACCGCGGGAGAGCGTGTGTTTGCAGATGACTGCTTCCTTGGTTTTTCTTGCCAGCCTGGGATTGGCAGCCGGCTCAAAGGGTCGTCTTGATTTGGAAGGCTTGGCAATCGAGAATGAAATTATACCGTTAATTAAACAATGGCGGCAGCGCTTTGGCCCGCAGGTCCCTTTTAAGGATAATCCTGCCAAACAACTGGCCTTCTTCTTGCTTTATGGTATTGATTATCGGGGGAATGGTAATCTGCCAGCTTTTGATCTTTGGGAAAAGAAGGTGCCTTTTATTTTAGCGGACCGCAATAATTGGGCAATTGGTCATGAGCCCCGCACCCAAATGTATGAACGCTCGAAATTGACTGCTTTCTTTTTCGATGCGCCGGAATTTTTGCATAATCTTGTCGAGTCCATCAGGGTATCGGTCGAATCTAATGCTGCCGGAATAGACTCAGATAAATATGTATATTATTTTATCCGTTCGCCGGATGAAGAGCCGAGGATCAGGCTTAGGCTGGATAAGACCATAGATTTAGTATTAAAAGGCAAAGCCAAATACGCGGTATTAAATGTTGAAGGAGACAATCCTTATCAGCGCGCCCTGTTCGCCACCTGTTTCAATGCCCATATGACCACTTACTTGGCCGTACTCAATGGTTTTGACCCGCTTCCGGTCCCGACTATGAGCTGGATAAAGAACGTAATGGATGGTTTCCCGCGCCGCGGCGCCGAAGAGCTTGAGGCGATGGCCAGCCCAAGGCTGCTGTTGGAAATAAGCTCCGCCTCCAGCTCGCCAATAGATTATTCCACGGCCCAAAAGACCGTTGAATTACTTACTCAGGGCAAGTTATCTTCTCAGTTAAGAAAACAGATTCAAGCATTGAGTAAGGAAAGGCCAAAGAGAGGCATTATGGTTGAGAGAGACAGAAGGAATCATGTGCCGGGGTCTTTTAAGTGGGGCCAACTGGAAGGCGTTTATTATATAAATGAAAAGGGACAAAGGCAGACATTGCAAGGCTATTATCAGAGAATAACCCGGGAAGAGACGGTAGAAGGATTTGTAGAGAGGATAGCTAAGGCAATCCCCAGACAAGATTTGGATTCTTTCTTGGAGAAGTTTCCTATGGCAATGGAAACGCTTATGGAAAGTAAATGGGTAATTAATCTTACCCAAAATCAAATATTTGATATTGCCTCTTCTTTTGTAGAATCCCTCCATCCGGATCCGTTCGAGGACTTAAAAAGAGAGCAAAACGAACAAGCCAAAGCGCAGATTTATCTAAAGCATAAAGGAGAGATTGCGCAGCTTTACGCACGAAGTGGTTTTGCGCCGGCTTTAA
>JBMONJ010000027.1:0-2411 GCA_049324655.1 Candidatus Omnitrophota bacterium
TGCCAAGACCACCCGGCAGTCGCCGTGCTGACCAAAGGGATGAATATATTTTAGTTCCTTTAATGTACTGCCCTTAAAATTCTTGATTACCCGGTAATCCTTAATCCCTGCCTTTTCCAAGGCCCGAAGACCCAACCTCTCTTCCATTAACAACACTTCGCCATTAACTTCAAAGGCCGCGTAATTAAAATTAGGATGCACGGCCACGGCGACATTAGCCAATAAGGTCCACGGCGTGGTAGTCCAAATCACCAGATAAACCGGTTTGCCAGAAAGCCCGGCAGAGAGAGAAGAATCATTAAGTTTAAATTTCACATACACGCTCGGCGAAGTGTGGTTTTCATATTCCACCTCGGCCTCGGCCAACGCAGTCTCGCAGCGAAAACACCAATTCACCGGTTTAAAGCCGCGATAGATATATCCCTTTTTTACGAGCTCGGCAAAAGAGTTGACAATGGCGTATTCGTATTTGGGGTCAAGAGTGAGGTAAGGATTGTTCCAGTCGCCGAAACAACCTAACCGCTTGAATTCTTCCCGCTGGATTCCCACATATTTCATCGCATAACTATGGGCCTTCTGGCGGAACTCCGCCTGATCAATTTGCGACTTGTGAATCTTCAGCTCCTTGAACAATTGATGCTCGACGGGAAGACCATGACAGTCCCAGCCGGGGATATACGGGCTGTCAAATCCCTGCATAGTCTTAAAACGTACGATGATATCCTTCAGAGTTTTGTTTAAGGCATGGCCTAAGTGGATGTCACCGTTGGCATAGGGTGGCCCATCATGCAAAACATATGGGGGCCGCCCCTTCATTTTTTTGCGAATCAGGTCATACACACCCAGTTTCTCCCATTGCGCCAAAATCTGCGGCTCTTTTTGCGCCAGATTGGCCTTCATCGGGAATTCGGTCTTGGGTAAGTTTAGGGTTGCGCGGTAATCGGTCATTTAAAGATATTTCCCAATCAATAATTTCAAATCCTGCTTTACCTTCGCCGGAATCATTTTCTTGTCAGTGATAATCGCGTTTTTTAAACTTTCACCGCAGCCGCATTTTCTCTCCTGCGGCAAGGTTTTTACTGCCTCCTTGATGATGCGCTTAGAGTTTTCCACATTCTTAATGAGATTCTGGATCACCATTTCCACGGTCACGCTCTCATGCCCCGGATGCCAGCAGTCATAATCGGTAACCGCCGCGAGCGACGCATAGCAAATCTCTGCCTCGCGCGAAAGCTTGGCTTCAATCATATTGGTCATCCCGATTATTCCGGCGCCCCAGCTGCGATAAAGCTCAGATTCGGCCTTGGTGGAAAATTGTGGGCCTTCCATATTTACATAGGTTGCGCCGAGATGAATATTTACCCCGGCCATTTTCCCAGCTTCAAACAAAAGCTGCGCAAGCTGCGGACAGACCGGCTCGGCAAAGCTGATGTGCGCCACAATCCCGTTGCCAAAAAAGGTCGCTGGTCTTTTGGTGGTGCGGTCAATAAATTGGTCGGGGATGACAAAATCCATCGGCTTAAATTCTTCTTTCAAGCTTCCGCAGGCCGAAATCGAGATGATTCTTTCTACGCCCAATTTCTTAAAGCCAAAGATATTGGCGCGGCAATTTATTTCCGACGGCGAAATACGGTGGCCTTTGCCGTGGCGAGGCAGAAACACTAATTCCTCTCCCTCAAATTTCCCAACGATATATTTATCCGAGGGCTTGCCAAACGGGGTGGACACGCTAACTTCTTTAACGCCCTTTATCCCTTCCAATTGGTATAACCCGCTTCCGCCGATAATGCCGATACGCGCCATAATCTCCTACTCCTTTTTGGAAAGTTCCTTTGCCTTTTTTTCGGCTGCCTTGTATGCCTCTTCCAAACTTCCGGTTTCCGCGTAAGTCTTTAATCCGGCCTCAGTGGTACCACCTTTTGAGGCAACCTGTTTTTCTAATTCCGAAGGCGATAATTTCATTTCCTGTAACAGCCCATCGGTACCCGCCACCATAAACTTTACAGCCGTCCGCGCCTCTTCAGGAGTAAACCAATATTTCTGCGCAGCGGCAATTGAAATCTCAATAAACTCCTTTCTTAAATCTGCTTTATCTTTAGCAGGATGAGACAACAAAAATTCGCAATAAAAAGCCGGGCCGCTGCCAGCCACTGCCGTGGCCGCGTCAATCTTTTCCTCCGGCAGAATCATAGTCTGACCCAAATTATTGAATAATTTTTGGGAAAATTCCATATCCCCGGCTGTGGCGAATTTACCCTTTGCCAGACAAGTCATACCCTTGCCGATTCTGACCGGCAGATTGGGCATCACCCGGATTACTCTCACCTCTCCAAGAATCTTTTCAATGTAACCGGTAGGTATGCCCGCGGCAATAGAGATTACTAATTTATCTTTAATCTGGTCTTTGATTT
>JBMONJ010000028.1:0-2397 GCA_049324655.1 Candidatus Omnitrophota bacterium
TGCCCAAAGAGAGGCGTCCGTTTTTGACGCGGACATAGACAATCACTCCTTTATAAATGTCGAAGGTGGAATCAAAAATCAGCGCCTGCAGCGGTTGATTCTCATCTCCTTGCGGAGGAGGAATTTTTTCAATGACCCTTTCTAAAATATTATCGATGCCCAACCCCGCTTTGGCCGAGGTCAGGATAATGTCTTCTTCTTTAAAACGCAGCACCTCCATTAGCTGCAACTTGACGCGGTCAATGTCAATGCCGCTGATATCAATCTTGTTAATTACCGGGATGATCACTAAATTCTTCTCGCGGGCCATATGAAAATTGGCCACGGTCTGCGCCTCGATGCCTTGCGAAACATCCACCACCAACAACGCGCCCTCGCAGGCAGCCAAGGATTTGGTGACCTCATAGGTAAAATCCACATGGCCGGGCGTGTCAATAAGGTTTAAGACATATTCCTTGGCGGCGCGGGATTTATAATTTAAGCGTACTGCCGAGGCCTTGATGGTTATGCCCCGTTCGCGCTCTAATTCCATATCGTCGAGTAACTGGTCATGGAAATGCCGGCTGTCCACTGCGCCGGTAAACTGCAAAATACGGTCAGCCAAGGTGGACTTGCCGTGGTCAATGTGGGCGATGATTGAGAAATTCCGAATGCGGGCCTTATCCATCTTGCTTTATGTGTTTTAAAATCGTCTCAACCACTTCTTCGATACTCATTTGCGTGGTGTCAATATAAATGGCGTCCTCGGCCTGTTTCAAGGGTCCTACGCTACGGGTCATATCCAACTGGTCGCGCCGCTGTAAATCCTGTGCTACTTCCGGGGCACTGATGTCAGAGTTGGTCTCAGACAATTCGGCGATCCGGCGCCGGGCCCTTTCTTTAAAATCCGCGTCCAGATAGAATTTCTTTTGCGCATCAGGAAAAACCACAGTTCCAATGTCGCGTCCTTCAACCACGATGTCGTGCGAGCGGCCAAAGGCGCGCTGCAGTTCCACCATTACCGCGCGCACCTTGGGAGCCTTGGCAATGAAAGAAACATTTTTGGTAATCTCGTTTTCCCGGATACAGGAAGTTACATCTCTGCCGTTAAGGATTATTTTTAAATGCCCGTCAGGCTGAGGTTCAATTTCAATCTTGGCCTGACGGGCCAAAGCAGCCAGCTCATCCTCATTATGCAAATCAGCCTTTTTCTCCAAAGCGAAAACGGTAACTGCCCGGTACATTGCGCCGGTATCCAGATAAGTAAAGTTAAGGCGTTGGGCAACTCGTTTTGCTACCGTGCTTTTTCCCGCGCCTGCCGGGCCGTCAATGGCAATAATCATTTTTAAAGGATTTTCTCCCGCTTGGATTTGGCCCGCGTAAGTATCTGCAAAAGCCGGCTGCCGTCGCTACGGGAAAGCATACTGCGTAGCTTATTAAGCTGCGCAGTAAATCCGGCAATGGCGCAAAGCAGGTTGCCGCGGTTCATCAATAGGATATCTCTCCAAAGTAAAGAATCCGAGGCGGCGATACGGGTCATTTCCCGCAGGCTACAGGGAGACAGAGATAGGTATTGGGAAGGCACACAATTAATGAGCGAAAATGCCAAGATATGGGGAAGATGGCTTAAAAAGGCGAGAATCTTATCATGCTGCTTAGGAGAAAGTATTACGACTTTTGCCCCCAGCGCCTGCCAGAGAAGTTTTATTTTTCTTAAAGCTTGGGAGTGGCGGCTGCGGCTTGAGGGTGTGATAATAGTCAGTGAGTCAGAAAAGATATCAGCTGCCGCAGCCGCCACTCCTTTTTTCTCCGAGCCGGCCAAAGGATGACAGCCGATAAAGCTTACAGCCGGCGGCAGCGTCTTTTCTATTTGCGAAACAATTTCCTGCTTACAACTGCCAACATCAATTACTATGCAGCCTTTTGTAAGATATTTCTTGAGTTTGGGTACAATATCGATTATCGTCGCCACCGGTGTGGCTAAAACCACTAAATCTGCTCCTTTGATAATCTGCGGCTCTATCGAGCCGCGGTCAATGGCCTTGAGTTTTATCGCTTCAGTAATTGTCTTTGGCCGGCGCGCCATACCGACCACCTCTTTGGCCAGCCGGTTTTTTTTAACGGCCATACCCAACGAGCCGCCGATTAATCCCACACCAATAATTGCGACCTTGTTAAAGAAAATTCTCGACATAAATAAATTATCAAGTTGTGAGGGTGAGTAGTGAGTTGCGAGTCGGGTTGTGTGTTGTGGGGATGGGGAAAAACATAAAAAAACTCACCCTCACAACCCACTACTCGACCCATTACCCGCAACCCATCCTCAACTCAGATCTCCCTTCCTACCGCTTTAGCCACGGCTCTCAATTCCAACATCAGCTCTTTAAAACGCGAAGGGATTAAAGACTGAGTCCCGTC
>JBMONJ010000029.1:0-2387 GCA_049324655.1 Candidatus Omnitrophota bacterium
GGTAAGCGAAGGGGTATTTGTAGAGCCGGCATCCGCAGCTTCAGTGGCGGGTTTGCTTAAACTTAAGGCCAAGGGTTTCTTTGACGGTTTAGCGTCGAAAAGGATAGTGTGCATCTTGACCGGACATGGTTTGAAGGATCCGGACAGGGCAATTGCCAGTGTGAAAAGGCCTAAGGCAATTGCCCCCAAACTACAACCCATCCTCGACGCAATAGGATTATAAAGATCAAATCTTTAAAAGATAAACGCATTCTGATTACCGCTGGCCCTACCTGGGTAGCGGTTGACTGGGTTAGGGTTTTAAGTAATATCGCCTCAGGAGAGACTGGTTTACTTTTGGCTAAAGCAGCCCAGGCCGCTGGCGCGCGGGTCACTTTACTCTTAGGGCCGGTTGGCGAAGTTAAACCTATAAGCGGAGTTAAGATTCGGCGCTTCAATTATTTTGACGAACTTGCCGCTTTGCTGCAAAGAGAATTATCCGGCGCAAGCTATGCGGCGGTTATTCATTCTGCCGCCGTATCGGATTACCAGCCCAAGAGAGTCTTTAAAGGCAAGTTAGGTTCAGGAAAAAAGAATCTGACCATTACCTTTTCTGCGACGCCGCAGCTTATCAACCGGATAAAAACTATTTCTCCCCGCGCGTTGCTCGTCGGGTTTAAGTTGGAATTCGGTTTATCAAGAGAGAAATTAAAATCTGAGGCACTGCGGCTGTTAAAACTTGCAAGAGCGGATTGGATAGTGGCTAATTCTTTCAGCGGGCAGCATTACTCAGCTTTGGTGGTTGATGAATACGGGAAGGTCTTAACGCGTTTTAACTCAAAAGCGAAATTGGCCCAAGGCATTATCAGGATAATTAAGGAACACCTATGAAATACATAATCATGGTCCCCGACGGTATGGCTGATTATCCGGTTGAGGAGTTAGGCGGCCGAACCCCTTTGGAGGTCAGCCATAAAGAGAATATGGACTCTCTGGCTAAGAATGGGTTGACCGGATTTGTGCAGACTATTCCCGAAGGGGTAAACCCGGGATCAGATGTGGCCAACTTGGCGATTTTAGGTTATGACCCGGTAAAATATTATACGGGCCGGGGGCCATTGGAAGCTGCGAATTTGGGGATAGAGCTTAAAGAAGATGAGGTCGCGCTGCGTTGTAACCTGATTACTGCCGAGGCAGATAAACTTTTGGATTATAGCGCCGGACATATCAGTTCAAAAGAAGCGGCGGTGCTGATAAAATTCTTGGATGAAAAGTTAGGCTCGGAAAAGATTAAGTTCTTGCCGGGTGTGAGTTACCGGCATATCCTGATTATCAAGGAGGGGCCGGCTCTTGACTTGTCGTCGGCAAAATTCTTTCCACCCCATGATATCATGGGTTCCAGCATTGCCAAACACCTGCCAAAGGAAAAGACTGCCAGCCGGCTCGTCGAGCTTATGGAAAAGAGCCGGAGGTTATTGGAATCTCACGAGATAAATCAGGTGCGTATTGATTTAAAGGAAAACCCGGCAAATATGATTTGGCTTTGGGGCCCGGGCAAAAAACCAGTCTTAGAAAAATTCACGGAAAAATTCAGGGTAAAAGGCTCAGTCATTTCCGCCGTGGATCTCATTAAGGGTTTGGGCAAGATTATCGGCCTTGAGGTTGTCGAGGTTGCGGGTGCCAATGCCTATTATGACACTAATTATCTTGGTAAGGCCGAGGCCGCAGTGCAGTCTTTAAAGAATAAAGATTTTGTCTTTGTGCATGTGGAGGCTACCGACGAGGCTGGCCACAACGGCGATCTACGGATGAAGATTTCCTGCATTGAGCGGTTTGACCGTGAGGTGGTGGGCACGATTTTAAAGCGGCTTGCCGGCAGAAAGGATTTTCGGATTCTGCTTTTGCCGGATCACGCGACACCAGTATCTTTGCGCACCCATTCGTCAGATCCTGTGCCCTTTGTGATGTTTGGGGAAGAGATAGAGGCGTCCGGGGCCGCTGGCTTCAGTGACCGTCGGGACAAAGAAACTCCAATACAGTTTGCCAGCGGCCCGCAGCTCTTGGAATTCTTCATGCAGAAAACATCCGAAAAAATCTTATGAACTCGCTCTGGCTGGTGTTATTCACCTTAGTCTTCTTTGGCATTGCTTATCGTGTCTATGGCCGCCGGCTGGAAAATCTTTGGCAGGTTGACCGAAAGGCGACTACGCCGGCAGCCAATAAATTTGACGGCGTAGATTATGTGCCGGCTCGTCACTGGCTGGTATTATTCGGTCATCACTTTGCTTCCATTGCCGGGGCCGGGCCAATCATCGGGCCGGTGATTGCCTGTGTCCTGTGGGGTTGGCTGCCTGCGCTTTTATGGATAGTCTTGGGAACCATATTTATCGGCGGGGTGCATGACTTTG
>JBMONJ010000030.1:0-2365 GCA_049324655.1 Candidatus Omnitrophota bacterium
TAGAGTTACCCCGCCGAATATTGACGAGATTCTTTATATCACCAAACAAGCCATTAAATCCGATCCCCGCGATAAATATTACCATTTAAGAGCCGCGCAGTCGTTTATCGCCGCAAACCTAATGGAACAGCCTGGTTTACCCGCTGAGCTGCGGCAAAAAATAGAGCCATTTTTGGAAGTAAAAGACGCAGCGCATTATTGGTTGGGGGGAGAGGATGGCCAGACGCCGGTATTAAAGGCCACTAAGGATTCACTGTCGTTATTGAATATTAAGGTACTTAAGAAAAGGATAGATGCATTACCTTGAGTGTTGCCCTATATGTAAGGGCCAAGAAAGTAAGCTATTGTGTCGCAGCCGGGATCCCGACCGCCGTTCGGATATCTGGTTTGATATCCTGCGCTGTAGGCAATGTGGAATGGTTTACAGCAACCCTTGGCCCAGTCCGCCGGAGATGCAGGAATTTTATCCTGACGATTATTACCACGGCCGGAAGTCATTCTTGAGTATGGGATATGAGTGGTTGCAGAAATTTTTTCTGCGCCTGCGGATAGCTAAGATCGAACGGTTTAAAAAATCCGGGTGTATCCTTGATATCGGGTGCGGCGACGGAAGCTTTTTGGCGGGTTTGGATAAGCGGCGCTGGCAGGCCTTTGGAGTGGAATTTTCCGAGAGCGCCCGCCGGGAAATCAACGGCAAAAAGAGAGACTTTGAGTTTATCGTTGATAAATTCTTAGACCATAATTTTGGCCGAGATTTTGCTGTGATTACCCTGTGGGGGGTATTGGAGCACCTTGACCGGCCATTGGAGACATTGAGTAAGATTAAAAGCATTTTGCAAGACGATGGGCTGTTATTTATCTCCCTGCCTAATATTGCCAGCTGGGAGGCGCGGGTTTTCGGAGCAGCGTGGTTTCACCTGGACCCGCCGCGCCACTTGTTTCATTACTCTCCTCAAACCGTAAAGGCGCTATTGGCCAAGTCCGGATTCACGATAATGGCCATTGACCATATTTATTTAGAGTGGAGTTTCTTTGGTACCTTCCAGAGTTGGTGCAACGCGCTTAAATGCCAATATAATTTCTTGTATAATTGGATAAAAAGAAGTAAAATTATTGGCTTGAGTTACCCTTTTAAGTTATTATACACCTTGTTGTTAACGCTGTTTTTGACTCCGGTTATGCTGCCTTTAAGCAGTTTGCTGATTCTGTTAGAGTCTCTCTTTAGGAACGGGCCGATAATCAATGTCTATGCCGTAAAACACCCCGCGCTTAATGGAATTGCGCGGGTGTTGTCTTAGCTGACAAGGAGTAAGTCCATGAGCCTGTCCATATTCTTCCCCGCTTACAATGATTCCGGCACCATTGCCAGTATGGTGGTAACCGCGGTCTTAACCGCCAGAGAAATTACCGATGACTTCGAGATTATCGTGGTTAATGATTGTAGCGGCGACGGCACCGAGGCTATCTTGGAAGAGCTTAAAAAAGTTTACCCGCAGCTTAAAGCCATTCACCATAAGAAAAACCGCGGCTACGGCGGGGCCTTGAAATCCGGGTTTTCTGCCTGCAGCAAAGACTTAATATTCTACACCGACGGAGATGCCCAGTATGACGCCCGGGAGTTGAAAGTTCTCTACGCCAAATTAAAGGACGATATTGATGTGGTAAACGGTTATAAGCTCAGCCGCTCCGACCCGTTTTACCGGGCGCTCATCGGCCGCAGTTATCATACCTTAGCCAAGCTGCTCTTTGGTCTTAAGATTAGGGATGTGGATTGCGACTTTCGCCTGATGCGCCGGCGCATCTTTGACCGGGTAAAATTAGAAATGGACAGCGGGGTTATCTGTGTGGAGATGGTGAAGAAAATTCAAGACGCCGGCTTTAAGTTTGCCGAGGCGCCGGTGCACCATTATTACCGTTCTTATGGAGGCTCCCAATTCTTTAAAATATTCAATATTTATCGGGCGCTAAAGGATTTATTGCGTTTATGGAAAAAGCTGGTATGGAGTAAAAAATATGGCCGAGGTTAAGAATTTCTACGCCGGCAAGAATATCCTGATTACCGGCGGCTTGGGATTTATCGGCAGCACCCTTGCCCAGGCCTTGGTGGGTTATAAAGCCAAGGTCACGGTAATTGATTCGCTTATTCCGCATTACGGCGGCAACCTATTCAATGTGCACGGCATTGAGGATAAGATAGCCATTAACATCGCCGATGTGCGGGACGAATACAGCCTGAATTATCTGGTGCAGGGTCAGGATATCATTTTTAATCTTGCCGGAACTTTAAGCCACATTGACAGTATGCGCAATCCTCAGATTGACTTGGAGATAAACTGCCGCAGCCAGCTGACTATCTTAGAGGCTT
>JBMONJ010000031.1:0-2326 GCA_049324655.1 Candidatus Omnitrophota bacterium
TGACAGGCTTAACAGATCCAACGCAATCTGGGTATTGGCTATGCGGTTAATTACTATCCGGGACTCTTTTGCTGGGGAAGACTTTAGGAAAAGAAAAAATACGAGATTATATACACTTAACAGAATAACCGTGGCAAAGAGAGGAAAAAGGGGCAGGGAAAATTTGAGCAGGAGGTTGGCCAGCAAAACCGTTAAAACTACGCCGGCTGCGGCTATCCATCTTAACCGGATAAGCCAATAGAGCCTTTCGATAAGCGGTTCCACTTTTTACTTATTTCTTAAAAGCCCGGCGACCTTGGAAAGTAATTCCTCGGGCTTTAGCGGCTTATCGCAATAGTCATCTACGGGGAGCCAATCCGGGTCGCCGGCTTCATTTTCAAAACCCAAACCGGTCTTTTCTTTGATAGCGGTCAACATAAGTATTGGGGTATCTTTCTGGCCTTGGTCTTTTTTCAGGTCTCTGGCCACCTCAAAACCTTTATCCGTACTTTCCATCATCACATCCAAGATTATCAAGTCGGGCTTATCGAGCCGGGCCTTTTTTAAGCCCTCCTCGCCATTTTTGGCGCTTAAGACTTGATAATTCTTACTTTCCAACACTACCTTCATTGCCTCGACAATATCCGGGTCGTCGTCGATAATCAGGATTTTAACCATTGGCTTTCCTCCTCCTGAAAGGGTTAGAACTGGGTGGCCAGCTCTAAGGTAAAGCGGTCGTCATTTTTGCCGCTGGCAAACTCCCCGCCTTTATACCACTCGTAAGTGGCGGTCAAATACATCTGGTTAAGAATTTGCCATTTGATTCCGGGTGTGAGTCCCCAAATCCAATCCAAGTTCTGGGAGCTGTCTTGATCCGGTTTAAACCAGTCCGTGCGGAAAATACCCACTAACTTATCGCGTTTAATGTTAAAGTTGGTTTCTATCCAAGCGCCCTGATAATCCAAATTATTGTTGAACGCGGCAATGTCTTTATTAGCGTGGAACCTACCCCAATGATACTCGCCATAGACTACGAATGGCTTGCCGCCCAAGGACAAATCCGGAATCGTTGCCTGCATCACATTCGGATACTTAAAGAATACCGAATAACGGGTTATGTCCCGGACATGTTTCTTGCCGCCAGTCGAGTATTGCGTGCCTTCGCTGTTGGCAGTAGCGCCTCTGGTCTTGGGCGCGTACCAGAAACCGCCTCCTACTACGCCGAGGTCTTCAGGAAGGGTGTACTGCACTCTGGAGACAAAATCCTTTCTCCGGTCATTGTCGGCGCCTCCCGCGTAAATAAAAGGACCTGCCCCATTAAAAACCTGCTGCGTCAAAAGCCAAGATCCCAATCTTAAGTTTCCGGCAATACCTATCTGCCGGTCGCGGATTATCTGGCCGTCAATCTTTTGACTTCTCACTAACGCAGTATTGGTGGTGGTGCGGCCTCCATATATCCAGCTCTGGTTATCATCATAGCCATAATAACTGAACCAAGGCATAAAATTTCCAATCATCAAACCAGTATAATCGGTAGCCGCCAATTCGCCCTCGCGGTGGATATCGACCCAGGTATTGCCCAAATCCGGCTTATTGGAATGCATAATGGGCAATTCCACAAAGATGTTGGCGTTTTTATTGATTTCCGAATCCACAAAGAACTCCACTTCATAAAGCTCAAAACCCGGTTTGCTGCCGTCGTCGCGCAAATTCTCGCGATAACGCAGATTTATTTCACCGGCAATATTCAGTTTTGACTCCTCACCCAGTCCCATGGCATCCTTAAGCTTAAAACCTCCGGACTGCATCCCCCGAGCCAGAAACGACTTCTGGCCAGACTCAAGATTTTTAACCTTCGCCTCTAAAGTCTCCTTGTCCTCGGACTGCGAGGCAACGGTTTGTTTTAATTCATCAAGTTGGACTTGCAATGCAGTGATCTGATTTTCCAAAGCCTCGATCTTTTTGTTCACCTCACTTTTCTCCGGCTCAGCTAAAAGGCGCGCCGGCATCATAAAGACCAGAGAAAACAGCAGGAAACCTATTAAAAGCCTCATCTCCATAACCCTCCCTTTCCCATTTTAAACTTCTTGCGCCGAATTATAGACCTTCACCCGGTCCAGCATCCCTTTGTAGATAATCACACTGCTTACATTTTCAAATCCCTTAAGCAGTTCCCTGGCTTTTTTATACCCGGAAATGAAAATTGCCGTGGATAAGGCATCGGCCAAAGCAGCATCGCGGCTGATTACGCTGGCGCTTAATATATCTGATTCAGCCGGATGTCCGGTTAAAGGATTAAACAGGTGTCCGAATTTTCTGCCTCAATGGTAAAACCTCGCTCATAATT
>JBMONJ010000032.1:0-2295 GCA_049324655.1 Candidatus Omnitrophota bacterium
CCCGACGATATGTCGGGACGAAGGCGGACGCCCGCCGAAGCCTTAGCGAAGGCGGGCGGTTAGCTCAGTTGGTTAGAGTACCACATTGACATTGTGGTGGTCAGAGGTTCGAGCCCTCTACCGCCCACCATCATTATGATAAAAAACCTGGCGAAACAATCGAGAACTGCAACGCAGAGACGCATTGTTAAAAATGCAGATATAAATTATGCCGCCAGGATAATGCGAAAGGTAGAGTAGATGAAAATAATGTGGGCGCATAAAACAAATTCTTTTAAGAAGGCAAAAGAATTTGAAGATAAATATTATCGCGCTGAATCTCCTGAGGCGAGGTTAAGCGATTTACAATTTTGCCGGGAGATTTATTTTAAATTGAAAGGCTTAAAAAATGAAAGTAGAAAAAGACTTCGAAGAGTTATTAGAATTGCTAAACAAATATAAGGTCAAATATTGTATCGTGGGCGCCTTTGCGGTGGGTTTTTACGGGTATCCCAGATACACTAAAGATATCGATATTTTTGTTGAGCCCTCAACAGATAATGGCCAGCGGATTATCGGAGCGCTTAACGAATTTGGATTTGGCGCCTTAAATTTAAAAGCCGAAGATTTTTCTAAAAAAGGAGCGATCATCCAGTTAGGGGATGAACCCGTACGAGTCGATTTGATAACTTCGGTCAAGGGGTGTGATTTTAATCAAGCCTGGAAGAATAGAAAAATAGGAAAATACGGCGAGCAGAAGGTTTTCTTTATTGGATTGCGAGAGTTAATTAGAAATAAAAAGGCGGTAAACAGGTTACAGGATCGGTCAGATTTGCAATTATTGTCGGACCGGTTGAATAAAGATAAAGTATGAACTTAGATATATTACGACATAGTTGCAGCCATGTTATGGCTCAGGCGGTAAAAGAGCTGTTTCCCGAGGCCAAATTAGCGATCGGCCCTTCTATTGTCGACGGGTTTTATTATGATTTTGATTTACAAAAACCGTTTTCCGTTGAGGATTTAAGCCGCATAGAAGAGAAGATGCAACAGATTATCAAGGCGGACCTGCCGTTTATCCGACAGGAGATGGATAAGCCGGGGGCCGCGGCACTGTTTAAGGATTTAAAAGAAGATTATAAGTTAGAGTTGATCGAGGAGATTCCCGACGAGCAAGTCACGGTTTATAAAACCGGCGACCAATTCATTGATTTGTGCCGCGGCCCCCACCTCGCATCCACTGGCAAAATCAAGGCCTTCAAATTGCTTTCCGTAGCCGGCGCCTACTGGCATGGCATTGAGACCAACCCAATGCTGCAGCGGATTTACGGCACTTGCTTTGAAAGCGAGAAGGAATTGGAGGCCTATCTAAAAAATTTAGAAGAAGCCAAGAAACGCGACCACCGCAAATTGGGCCCCCAATTAGGCCTGTTTGATTTTTATTATGATGACGCCGGAGCCGGCCTGGTGTTTTATCATCCCAAGGGCGCAGTGCTGCGCACCATCATTGAGGATTACGAGAGAAAAGAGCACCTCAGGCGCGGCTATCAAATGGTCATCACTCCGCATATCTTAAGACAAAACCTCTGGCAGAAAAGCGGCCATTATGATTATTACCGCGAGAATATGTATTTCTTTAAAATCGAAGAGCAGGAATTCGTGGTTAAACCGATGAACTGCCCCGGCCACATCCTGATTTATCAGTCCAAGCTGCGTTCGTATCGGGATTTGCCTTTGCGCTTATTTGAATTAGGCACGGTCTATCGCCATGAAAAAAGCGGAGTCCTGCACGGGCTTTTGCGGGTGCGCGGGTTTACGCAGGATGACGCGCATATCTTTTGCACGCCCGAGCAGCTTAAGCCGGAAATAAAATCCGTGATTGATTTTGTCTTTGACGCGATGAAAGACTTTGGTTTTGCCGATGTAGCTATTGAACTGAGCACCCAGCCCAAGAAATTTATCGGCACCCAAGAAAATTGGCAAAGGGCCACTGCCGCTTTGGAAGATTCTTTAAAAGAGAAAGGATTAAGTTACAAAGTTAACCCCGGAGAAGGCGCATTTTACGGCCCGAAAATTGATATCAAATTAAAAGACGCCTTAAACCGCGAATGGCAATGCGCCACGGTACAGTGTGATTTCGCATTGCCCGAGCGTTTTAACTTAACTTACACCGCTTCCGACGGTAAAACCTACCGTCCGATTATGCTGCACCGGGTAATCTTGGGCAGCCTGGAAAGATTTATCGGCGCGCTCACCGAGCATTATGCCGGCGCTTTCCCGCTGTGGCTTGCGCCGGAGCAGGTAAGAATTGTTCCG
>JBMONJ010000033.1:0-19066 GCA_049324655.1 Candidatus Omnitrophota bacterium
TCCCCGGTTCAATATAAGAATCTACGGTTGCCCGGGCAAAGAATATGCTGGCCAGGCAATCAAAGGTTTTTGCCCCGGCCCGCAGGTGGATTAAGTCCGCGCCTCGGAATCTTTCCTGGCCTAAATCCTCTATCCGGGCCCGGGCCACGGGAATGACCGCCAAGTAATTGATCTCTAAATTGATGTCCGGTTTTGCTAATCCACCCGTCGCAATAAATCTTTTTACGACCACAGATGGTTGCGAGGCGATAAGCTGTGCCGTGGTTGCCAGCAGCAAAATTGCCAAGACCACCAGGCCCGCGAATTTAAGTTTCTTTAACATAAAAAACCTCAAAGGCAAGACGCGGGAAATAATACGCAATAATCTGCGAGAGCTCGGTTATAAAAAGCCAAAAGAGCTTGGGCCGGAATCTTACCGTGGCGCATAAGGCCCCTTGCAAATCTGCGCTGTCTCGGCAAAGGTTTTCGCTTGCGCGCAGAACCTTCAAGCCATTCATTCCTTGCGGGCGGTAGCCGCGCTGTCGCATTTCTTCTATTTCCCAGCCCGAACGATGGCGCTGCAACGCGTTGTTGTCCACCGCCTCCTGCTTTACAAAACCTCGGGGGGTAGTCACAATAACCTTTCTTGCAGCAATTCTTTCCGCCTTTTCTAATGTAACCAGGGCAGCCTCTTTTTCCAAATGTTCAATTACATTCAACAACAAGACCGCGTCAAAGGAACGGGAAGGAAAATCCACGGTTTTTAAATCGGCAAGGAGGTATTCGCTATGGATGCCTTTCTTGCGGCTCTCCTCAAGATAAGGCAAGAAACTCTCCACCCCTACCGAGCGGCTGGCTGAACAATATTGCAATGGAGAATTATTACCGCAGCCCAAATCCAAAACTGTAGAGCAGTTCTTTAATTCTTGTCGCAGGCAATAAATCCAATTGCGCAGCAGCCGGGAAATTATCGGGTGATAATAGGCCTGCTTACCCAACTGTATGAGCCAAGTGATCATCGCGAGGCAATGACCTCATAAATCTCAATACCGCCAAAGTCCCTGACTAATTTTAAGCCGGCAAGCGCGCGCAGGATTTTGAGTTCATCCGCAGCGGCTCTGGTTTCCTCCTTTGAATAATCCGTGGCGTGAACCAGCACATAGCGCACTTGCATCCGCGCCAAATACCCAACGGTATTGTTGTTTATTTTCTGGAATACCGCGCGCGAAAAACGATTAGCCGGCGTGCCTTCAAGGGTGCCATTAATCGTCCGCTTGCCGTGCTTGGTCTGAAAGAACCGATAAGTGCTGTTGGCGCCGTTATAATCCAAAGGGAATTCGGCAATGACCAAATCTCCGGGCTGCCCTTTTATCCAAGCGTAAGCAGCCGGAGTATGGCTTAAGTCAAGAAACCTGAAAGGAGGAAAGTTCAGGAACTCAAAGAGCACCAGGCCACAGATAAACAAGGTGGCCGCCACTCGGCTTTTACGCGCCTTAAATCTCTCCAAAATAAATTTCATCCCAAAGCCGGCCAGTACACTCACGCAAAGCATCACCACAATTCCGAACCGACAATACGCCCGAAACATCGGCAGCAACCGATATATAAAAAATGACGGCATATAAATCTTTATCGGCCCCCATCGCCACCACGGGGGTTGGGAGAAAAGCCAGGCCACGACTGCCAAAAATGTAAAGAGACCTATTGCGAAATCTATTTTCGCTCCTCGCTCCTCGCTCCTCGATGCTCGTTTTCTTAGCCACACCCTCACCGCCGCAAAAGACAACACCAGAGGCACCCAGCCTAAATAAAGCGCGTGCTCGGTAAAACTTTCTCCATAGTAAGGCGAACCGATTAAACTACGGGCCAAGCCTCCTAAAAAGGGGTTCTCCGCCGCCGGCAGAAAATAACTTAAAGGACGGGCGGACTGTTTGAACAAATCCGAAAAATCCCTGACCACCCCGCCGGCGCTTAAGGGAGAGTTGGCATAGAGAAGCTGCCAGTTTAAAGGCAGGGTAAGCAAAAAACTTAAGGCGAAGACCGCAACTAACATTATAAAAACCTTAAAGGGATGTTGGTTGGTCGCCAGAGAAAATAACCAAAATGCTGCGGCCACCACCGCCATAAAAAAGGCATAATAATAATCAAAAGCCACTACCGCGCTTAAGGCCAATACCGCAACCGACAGGGTTTTTATACTGGTTTTCTCCTTCAGCTTTATCAGGGCAAAAATGAAAAAAGGCATCCATTGAATCTGTGCCAAGCCAAGGTGCTGCTCGACGCGAGCAAGATGATAAGGACAAAAGGCAAAGGCCAGGGCCGAAAACATTGCCGCCAAGGCGCTGCCCGTAAGATAATTCACCAAGCCATACATCGCTATGCCGCTTAAGATAAAACTTAAGATTACCCATAAATTATAAGTGAAGATCTCGTCGGTAAAATAGGCCAGCCACCCTGAAACCCAAGTAAACGCCGGATAACTTATCAGACGGCTAAAATCCAGACCAAAGGGATAAGCGGTAAACGCGCAAGAACCCGACGGCAAACGATGGACCTTGGCATACTTAAGCCACCAGAAATACCACAGGACATCCAAGGTTTCGGTAAAGCGGCTTACCCCCGGGGTGCCGCTTTTAATCCTAAAGATTAACGGAAAGGTAAAAACTGCGGTCAACAAAAAAAGCAGCGCTAAAACGGCGATGAATCTAAAAAGGCTATGGCTTACCCTGCTCATCCTTTTCCGGTTCCATATTCTTGAGAATCAAGATAAAGAACGCTACCGAGATGATACCAATGAAAATCTTGACGATAATCCCGCCACCGCCTTTTTCTGGCAAGCTTGCCGCAGAAGATACCTTAGACTTGCCCAAAAATTCCTGCGCCTTAGGACCAAATACCTTTTGCCAGAACATCTTGGTATCTTTAAGCGAAATCTCCAAGGCCCGGTAGTTGGCATCAGAAGTGATTGCATTTTCGTAAACCACTCCCTCTCCTAAGAATTTCCTCTTCATTACCTCATTCAGAAAAAGGATGTCATCTTTTATTCTTAAGTCGTCGGCGCCGGCGGCCCCCGTGAAAACCACCTTGCCGCCGGCGGTATTGTCGTTTGCCACATCAAAGGTTATGCCCAAACCGCTTATTTGATCATCCGACAAAAGCAATTTTATCCCGTTCTTGTCCTCCCATTTCTTGAGCGATTTGGAAAAGCCTTTATCCTGATTGTTTACATAGATAAACATATCGCCGGTGCCGAGATATTTGTCTCGCAGTTTGACGAATTCCTGATTCTCCAAAATGGAAGCCGCCTTTTTCTGATAGACATCAATTGCCTGTTTCACTAACTCGACGCTGGTGGCGATAACCATATCGTTCCCCATAACCGCAAAGGCCGAAAGCTCCTTGGGATAACGATCCAGTGTGTAGACAATCTCATAGCCGGAATACATCTGTCTTAATATCTCAAGCTTCTTTTTGATTAACTTTTCCACAGAATCCTTCAGGGTCGCCAGTTGTTCGCCTTTCGTTGGCAGACGCACAATCAGAAAATAAGGCAGGTGGCCCTCGCCCTTGGTCCCCCCAAAGAAGGCTCCGACGACCTGCTGGGGAGTAAGGTCATAACCGATTTTATCGATATATCTTCTTTTACGATAATCCTGCAGACCCGCGGTAATCCGGCGGTCGATCTCCGCGCGCCATAATTTTAAGATGTAACCCAAACCCGCATCGCCTTCCAGATTGACGATGGATACCACTGCCATTGCCTCTTGGGGCACCCGGCTGAACAAATCATCCGGTTTGGCTGAGGCCTTGACAGAAAACAACAGGCAGAGCGCCATAACCATGAAAAAAACCTTTTTCCCTTTTTCCAGCATCTTTTCGCCTCCAGGTTTAATGTAAGTATTCTTTTATTATATTCGATAACCCCGAGATTTTGAAATTAAAAGTTATATTTCTGCCTTCTTCGGTGTCTACATAATCAGAAAATGTCAGATTACTTCCCAAGGCCAGCCGGGTTAGAATCTGTTGCATAAACATTATATCCTCGAGTAGGCTTTCCGCAGCTCCCGGTTCATCCCGAAAACCAAACTCTAACCTCCCCTTAAGCACATCAAGTCCATCAATATCAAGATAGACATCCAGTCTTTTGATGTAGCCAGAGCTGAGCAAAATAGCATAGGTGGTTTTATCTTCAAGGAAGCGCATAAAATTTTTGAGCGAGGAGTTGCGGTTTATAAATATCACTGCCAGACCTGCGGCCCGATGGCTGGCAATTGGGGCCTTTTCTGCGGACAGCACTCTCTTAAGCGCGCCCCGGTTATTGCTCACCAACGCGCAATCTTTATACGCCCCGCAGAAAAGGCCCTTACTTTTCAACATATAGTTCAAAGGCAATTTACTTATCCATACCAGACGGGCTAACCGGCCATTCTCTATCCATACCAAGAAGGCCGGCTCATTAGATTCTGAAGGCATTAAAAACATCCCGGCCTTTTTTGGCAGAAATCCGGGTAAAATAGTTTTAACCAACCGGGAAGTAATTTTGTTCCCGGCAAAAGCGACTGCTTCGGAAACCCCTTTCTCCTGTAAGTCCAAAAGGCAGACCGCTGCGGCGCCTTCAGGAAAATGTCCGGCAAAGTTCGCCCGCTCTATCGTTGGCAAAGCTATCCAAGCTAAAATCAGGATAAGCACAACCAGTATGCCGCTGATAAATTGTAAGATAAACCCTAAAAAAGATTTAAAGGTCATGGTTGCCTAAAGCCTTAAATACCCGCAAAAGAATACCTATCCCCAAAAACAGACAGGCCCAATTCATTATCTCCTCACTGATATTGACCTTTCCGGCAATCTGCAGCAATGCGCTCAATATTGACAAAACCAAAAAATACCGGAAGGCGATGGCAACCACCCGGCTGCCTGCCACACTGCCTCTCATAATTCCGTTGCTCCGCTGCCACATAGAGCGGTCAAAAATCCGTGAGTAAAAACCCAGCGAGAAAATGATAACCGAGGCCAGCAAAAATACCCCGAGTCCCCTACTCGAGAAAATAATCTGCAAACCCAGCAGGCGGGGCAGGAGATAAATTAACCCGAACAGGCTCGAGGAAGAAGCAAGCGAGAGAAAAACAATACGGCGGGACTGCCGGCTATCCCCCTTACAAGATATCTGCATAAGAAATAAGAAAAACATCGCCGACGGCAAGAATATACCCATTCTCGAGAGGAATTCTGACCAGCGCATCTTTTCTCCCTGCGGGGTCAATAGCCAATAAGGCTTCTCGAGTATAAGATATACCGCTGGTAGAAAAGGCAGGGAATAATAATTGTAAATCCTCAAGTCCTTAAAAAGGCAGAAATAGCCAAGCCCTTTGTCTCTCGCAAAGGTGATGGTATTTACGCCGGGCGACAAATTTTCTTTTTCAAGGACCAATGCATAATCGCTCCATTTATATTCCGGCCCCGGCTCAATCGTTCCCTTAAGGCGGTCGTTGACATAAATCCTGATGTAAGAACCGGTCTGCGGCGGCGCTTGGGCAGGAGTGAACGAAAATGCGAATTTGCTTTTGGTGGCTTGCGCCAGATTAACTACCAGCGTGGACTGCCAGCTGTCGCTGCAGAGTTGTATGTCTGCGGCCGGCATTCCTTTACAATCCCAACCGGAAAGCGCCAAGAAATCCAAGTTGTCCCGGTCCGCTGAGTAATACAGGTTAAGCTTGGGGAAATCATCCCATACTAATGCCCCGGCCAAAAAAGAAAACATTAGCCCGAAGACTAATAACCCCGCCAAAAACGACAATACTGACTTACGTCTGCCCATGTTTAATACCCAAATAAACTCCGGCGACACTTAAACCCAACAAGAAAATAACCACTCCCCATTCAAAGTATTGCTGCGGCGCATACTCGATTATCACCTCAAAAGATTTACCCCCTTGCGTTGGAATCCACCAGGCATTGGCATAGCCATTGGCCATATAATGCTCGCTTAAGTAAACTGAATCAATGCGGCAGCGCCAGCCCCGGTCATAATTTTCATTAAAAACCAGCCAGAGATCGCTGCCGCTCTTCAGACGCACTAAATACCGCGTGGGGTTAATTTTTTTATATTCCAGAAAAACCGGCTCACGGGAAGCAGACGCGCTGGCTATCTTTTCCTCCCGCGGCTTTGGCCCACTCTGACGGCTGAAAAAAATGCAGGGCCGGCGGTCAATGCGTCCCGCTTCAATAAGCTCCGGAAAGGAATAGATATCTCCCTTCACAAAAACCGCCTTATCCGCGGCGTAGATGTAAGGCAGGACATTTTCTGTCTTATAAAAATCCCACTCCCCGAAAGAGCGCTCAAGACTTAAACCCTTCTGCCGTGCGAGCCGCTCTTTTATAAATTGGGGAGAATCAGTGTCGCCATAAAAATCAAACCAAGCGTCATTCCTCTGCAACACATACCTTGCGGACATCAGTCTTAGCAGTTTATACGCCGCGGGGTCGGAATTATAGAAAAGGTCGTAAAAAAGATTGCGCAAATTATCCAAAGGTGGGAGACTATTCGCATCCCAACTTTCAAACAGTATAGGATTGGAAACCAATAAATTCAGAATAGGTATGGGCGCGCTATAGCCCCAACGGTAGATATCCTGTTGGTCGCGAGGTAAAAGGAGAACCCGGAAATCATCGCCCTCTTTTTTCAGGAAATCTGCGGAGGCGAAGATATACTCCGGTATCTTAACCAAAAACCCGGGCATAACCTTTCTGCCGGGGTAGACTATCTCTCCGGTCAGCATCGGATAATGGAAAACCAAATACACTGCAAAGAGAGGCACGAGGAAACGCCGCCTTACCTTTTTCCCGACGACCATTCCGGCCAACACTGCATAAGAAACCGTCATCAATAGGGTAAACTTATACCAAGGACTGCGGAATAACGAAAACGGGGCAAAGTGCTCCACCAGCCACATATAAAAGTGTCCGGTGGGCGGATGCGCTCCGCAGGCAAAGACCGTGCCCAGCATCGCCGTCAGCAGAAAAAACCCGACATAACGGTTTTTCTTAATTACCACCAGCGAGGAATACACCAAAGCCGGCAGCAGAAAACTTAAGACAATCATAAGGGGATGGTGCAGATAATTCTCGGCAAAGGTTACATACCTTACCCCCATCCATTTGTCATACCAGTCCCAGGAACCCATAAGGCGCAGGACATTCAAAAGCGAGGTGTTACTGCTGATTCCCTCCAGCCAGTTGCCCCGGTTGAAGCTGGCGAGGTTGGCGCCGGTGGAAATAAAAGATTTATAGATATAGTGGACAGTAGGAAGTATCCAGTAGGCGTTAAACAAGAAATAAAATACTAACAGCCACAGCAGGAACTTTACGCGGTGCAGGAATAAGGCGCCCCGGGAATAAACAAAATAGACAGCAAAGAAAAGCGCCACGACGATAAAGACCGGAAAGTTTATCCCAATCCCGGCGCCTAAAATCGAAACCAGCCCGAAATAAATCGCTGCCTTAAACCGGGGAATTCTCTCTTCCAATCCCAAGATTATAATTGCCAGACCCAGCGGCATAAAACAATAGGCGGCGAGCTGGGCCGAGACGCAATTACTCCAAGTATTAAACTGATAGGGATTAAACAGATAAACCAGGACCGCGAACCAGCGGGCAGCACGGTTAGGGCTTTCCCGATCCAAAACCGCCATCAAAAAATAAATAGACAGGCCGCTTAAGAAAAACCAAAACACAAAAAATATCTTTTCATTGGCAATCAGCGAAAAACCTAAGAACTGCAGCAGGGCCTGCAGCGAATGAAAAAATATCCCGGCCGGGGCATAGGCATAGTAATCGCCGCCGCCGTTAATGTTGTTATTCCAGACAAAAAAACCTTCCCAGAACCATTTTATCGGATTCAAAGGATACTCGGTGTCCGAGCCATTGATCATATAACCGGGCCTAAACCACAAAAGCGGCGTCAACCCCACCCCCAGCATAAGCCAGAGGTCGGACAACCAGACCCTAACCTTTCCCTTTATTTCAGACATTTTTTTTGACGCGTTTCTTTAAGCCGCCGAATGACTCGCGGATAATCTTAATGGCCAGCCCGGGATTTAAAAAGGCCAGCCGGATATTTTTAAAATTCAAATTCTTTAAGGAAAACAGGCTGGCAGTATTGCGTCTTGCCAACTCAAACTCTATAGCTCTGGCGATGCGGAGAAATTCTTCGCGGGTGACCTTATCCGATAACAGCAGAAAGTCATCAGCCGGTAATTCAGAAAACCGGGTGACAATGGCCAG
Source organism: Candidatus Omnitrophota bacterium (assembly GCA_049324655.1). Lineage (GTDB taxonomy): Bacteria > Omnitrophota > Gorgyraeia > JAUYCX01 > JBMONJ01 > JBMONJ01. The sequence continues at coordinate 8,260 of JBMONJ010000033.1, forward strand.
CCGCGAGAAATCCATCTCCTCGCTAATCAGCCCCCGCCGGCTGGCGTCCTGCCAGAATTCGGTGCCCGGATAAGGCACGGCCAGATTAACCACGCCGCCGTCTAAACGGCTTTGCTTTATAAATTCCAAGGTCTGGGTCATATCTTCCGAGGTTTCACCGGGGCTGCCGACAATAAACGAGGCCCGGGTTACAAAACCATGCTGCTTTAACTGCTCGACGGCCCGCCGGTTGGCCGCAACATCTACGGTATCCTTCTTTAGAAATTTGAGCATCCGGTCGGAGCCGGACTCCAGACCCATATCTACATGGGTAATATTCATTTGCTTCATAAGCGAACATACCTCTTCGGTCACCAAATTCGCCCGTACCGAGCAACCAAAAGAAATCCGGCGGTGGATATTCTTGCGCCGAATCAAGCTGACTATCTCCCGGAATCGGCGCAGGTTGGCAATAAAGATATCATCCCAAATGGAGATATGCCGGGCTTTATAATCGGTTATCAGATGTAGTATTTCCTCTATCACATATTGAGCCGAGAAAAACCTTACTTTATTCCAAAACCGCGACGAGGAACAAAAGCTGCAGCGATAAGGACAGCCGCGGGAGGTCAGGATATGAAAGAAACCGTGGCGATGAAAACCGCTTCTTACGGGAAAAGGAATCGAGTCCATATCCGTAATAATCTGGCGGGGAGGATTGACCACAACCCTTCCCTCTTGATGATAAACGATACCCTTAATCAGCGCGAGGCGTTTTTCATCCCAGCCCCAGGCGCTTATTGTTTCGATTAACTCCCGTATGGTCTCCTCTCCTTCTCCCAAGACCGCCAAGTCAAAGGCTTCGGGCAAGCGGTGAGGCAAGGAAGAGATGTGCACTCCGCCGACAATAACCGGGACGCGGAATTTTTGTTTTAAGAAACCGGCGTACTGAGCAGCGCGGGGAAAATCCTGTGTCACACTGGATATTCCGATGATATCCGGCGGCTCGCGTTCTAATTGGGATAAAACATTTCCTGCCAGCACCCGAGCCTCCTTTATTCCTGATTTTTTTCGCAGAAAGGAAGCAATATAACCTAAACCCAGCGAAGGATGCTCAGAAGGAATGTGGTAGTCGGCAATATTGAATAAGGCAATGTTCATATTCTTTACCAGCGGCTTTTTATATACTGCGACAAAAACCGGGAAAAATATGCCGGGGAAAAATTGACCCGGGTCTTAGCAAATATCTCCGCGTCGCTTTTCAAGCGGATTTTCTTTTGCACATAATTCCTTTTGCTTAAGGTGCCGGGTAAATGAAAAATGTTCCAGAGCATCGCCTGGATTATCGAAAACGCGTTGGAAAACCTTAAGCTAACCAGATACAAAAATCCCAGCCCCAGACATAAAAAGATATGTATTGGCAGAATCAAGAGCAGGTTTTTAAACTCCAGATTCTTTATCAAGGCGCAGATGCGGTTCTTAAAGGAATGATAATCAATAAAGGCTGAAGGCAGTTTGGTGGCTGTGGCGCCTACCTTATGGTATACCCTTGAGTCAGAAACCAACTCCACGCGAAACCCCGCCAGCCAAACCCTCCATGCCAAATCGGTCTCTTCAAAAAAGGCAAAAAAATCCTCGTCGAATAAACCGGCTTTCTGAATGGCCTCGCGCCTCACCAGCATACAGGCGCCCTTGGGGCTGAAAATCTCTTTTAATTTATCGTATTGCCCAAGGTCCTTTTCGCGATGACCCAAATGCTGCAGAAAACCGCAAAAGGTAAAAAAGGAGCCCGCTGTGTCTAATAAAGTATGATCCTGCATCAGCAAAATCTTACTCTGGCAAATCCCGACTGCCGGCTCTTCCTCCGTCCTTTTCATCAGTTTGGTCAGAAAATCCGGCTCCACCTCCACATCGTCGTTAAGGAACAACAGGTATTCGCCTTCTGCCGCGGCAGCCCCCTGATTATTGGCCGCGGCAAAACCAAGATTCGTTTTATTCTCTATCCAAATGATGCCGGGAAAGACCTGACGCAAATCTGCGACCGCGCCGGCCTTATTCACCACCACAATTATTTCTATTGGCGCATAGTCTTGAACTGAGAGTGACTTAAGACCAGCAGCCAGATGACTACCGCTATTTAAAGTAGGAATAATTACGGAGACCATTTAGACTTTAGTCCAATCAGCGTGCCGGATAAAAACGGCAACTTAAATATCAACCAATCAAGAAAACCGGCTAAAAAACGGTTCTTTATGCGGCTCATACTGACAAAACCTAAGCCGCCAAAAACTTTAAAGCCAAAGGCGGCCAGCCTCCGGCTGTCCCATTCGCTGTGATGTAATAACAATTTATTGTCTAATTCTCCTTCCCGCCAGCCCGGATAAAAAATGTCCCGCAAAAAATTGGTGATGCGGGAATGATTGGGCACATCTACCAATATTTCGCCGCGGCAGATTCGGTCAAATTGCTTGAGCGTCGGGGAAATCTCCTCTTCTTCCAAATGCTCCAAGGTCTGCGAGCAGAGGATAAAATTGAAACTCCTCTCTTTAAAAGGCGGGCAGGCGATATCTGCCATTATCAGATGCAGGTTTTGCTTTTTGGGATGCGCGGCCTTGGCCCTTTTCAATAAATCAAAGGTCAAATCCAATCCCACCACCCCGCCCTGAAAATCAGCAAAATACGCGCCAGTACCGCAGCCGGCATCCAGCGACAAACCAAAAGATTTTTCCCGGATTAACCGGCTTACTCGCGGGGTTGCCTCAAACCGGTAAGGATAATTTAACGGCTCGAAAATATATTCTTTCGTAAACCGGTTGTCAAATGGTTCAAGCCCTCCGACGACTAACCCCGAGTATTCATCCCTAAACTGATTGTCCAAGGGAGAATTCCTTAGCCGGTCCGGCAGAATGATGGGGATAGCCTCGACGATGGGATACCACCGTTGGCACGCGGGACAAATCAGCACCCCGCGGAAAACCTCTTTGTCTTTTTCCTCAAAGGACTTAAGGAGTAAAACATTTCCCCGGTCATAAGGACAGGTGAGAATTTTATTAAAGTGGATGTTCATATCCTAAACGCGCCCTGCAGAATGCCACTCCGCCGGCAGCGTATTCGCAGAGCTTCATTACCACAAAACCAACTCCTAAAACCGGATGTTCAATGAACATCTTCCCGTTACGAAAATAAGCCCGGCGCAGGGGAAAGAATTGTCTGCGGGCAACTCCGCGATGTTTTTTAAGATAGCGGCCGATAGTTAGTCCATAACGGTATTTCTTGCGCATCGTGGCAAAAAGCGTAAGCTCTCCTTCATGGTGATAGACCACGGACTTACAGCGGCAAAACTTAAATCCTGCTTGTCGCGCCCGCAGAGAGAAATCATAATCCTCGGCTGCCTCAAGCTTAGGATCATAAAGACCGACGGTATCAAAGACTTTTTTTCTATAAAAACGCGCGGCCTCCAAATCATCATCCATAAGTATCAAGCACTTCTCAAAACCCTTGCACTTGGCCCAAAAGGTCTCGCCCACCGAGACCTCGGGCACGATGACCCCGCCGCAGGATGAATTTTCCAATAGTCCCACACTCTCCTCAACCACCGTGGGAGTTAATTCCATATCCGAATCAATATGATAAATGAATTCGCCGCGAGCATTTCGGACTCCGATGTTGCGCGACTCGGCTACTCCGGCCGGCTCGACAATTACCCGCGCGCCGTATGCTTGGCTGATTTCCCGGGTTCGGTCGGCAGTCAGGGGATCGTCTACGACAATAATTTCAATCTGAGGGTAAGTCTGTTTGTTAAGCGAGTCTAAGCATTTACCGATAAACCTCCCGGAATTATAAGTGGGTATAACTATGCTGACCAAGCCGGGGTTCATTATCTTCCTTCCTGTTTATAACCGGAATATGCGATTTTTATACTCGCATCTTTCCTTAGAGCCAATTCCGCAGCCACCGGCATTTCGATTATTGTGCCCATCATCGGCGCAGCAGCGAAAACCGCTTCCAAGCGGTTGGCTTGCGGGTCACAATTGACCGCACTCAATTCCTGCATCACTCCATCGACATAGGCAATGTTTCTGAAGCTACTTATCCTGCCGCCTTTGCCGGAGAGAATTATCTTTTTGTCTTTGCCGTTACCTTTTCCGACGAGGATTTCAGTAGCGGTAATACTGGAAATAGAATTTAGAGAAGAATCGATATCTATCTGAACCGCGGCCAAAGACAGTCTGAACTCCAAAGAATATTTTGCTGAATAGCGCTGCGGAAGAGCTACCGTCCATGACCCATCCCGGTTCTTACGAGTTTGCTTTGGGCTAAGCACCTTTCCCGAATGCAAATCCGTAACCGAATTTATACTGACTACTTTGAAGCCATAAAGCTCAGCCGGAATCACCAAGGTATCGCTGTCATTGCCCAGCACATAATAAACCAACAGCGGCCCTACCCAGCCATAATGCCGAAAGGCCTTGACTGTATATAGGGAATCAGTGCGCACTGCTTCGCAATCCTTAACCACTCGGGCAAAAGGCAGCGGCAATTTCTGCGCCTCATCCTTGAATTTTGTCTCAAAATAAACTCCCTTAATGCTTTTCCCGTCGACAATGCAGTCAATATTATGGAACTCAAGCGGGACAAATTCAAACTGAAAATCTTGGGGTGCGGAAGAAATATTGACCGAGAGATTGCGTTTATAGGCAGCGATTATCCTGCGAACCTCAGGCGTCTTGTCTCGGATAGTATTGCTCTCGCCGTCAAAACTAAAGGCATAGACATTCTGGCGGGAAATTTGGCGTTGCCCCACTGCCTCCAACAGGCGGCCAAGATGGCGGAAATAACCAAAACCCCAGCCATCCAATTCCAAATATCCTTCGCTGTTAAGGCGCCGGAAATACTTGCCGACATTAAAGAATTCCCGACTGAAGGTTTTGTGGCGGTCATAGTAGGCGGTAAGTAAGATGTGACCGAAGCCGTAATCAAAGGGCGGTAGGAATTCATCCAGGCCAAAATATTTCTGGTTACTTTCAATGTAGAAAACGCTTCTCTTATCAAGACGGGGATAAGTATTCAATATGGTCTCCAAAACCTGCTTTCTTAAAGCCCCTATTTCCTTCGCAGACTTGACCTCGAGGCGCAGCGTATAAAAATGCATTATCAACAAAGGAGACAATATTAGGCCGGCAAAAAGGCTTGGCCGGCGGAACCAAGCCTGTGCCGCATAAAAAATAATCATACTCAATAATAGCGAACTGCCCACTGCCGGCTGGTAATAATAACGCGATTCCAAGAAGGTATGGACTTCGGCCGGAATTACGAATGGCATAAGCGCGATAATCGTCAGCCCCAAAAAAAGCAGGATATTGCGCGCCTCCTCTTTTAACCCTTTGGCGCGCAGAAAAATCATAAACCAGATTACGAAACCCAAAAATAAGAACGACAGACCAATACTCAAGTAATCACCGGCAAGGCGGTCAAGCATAACCGTGTCGTTTGCGCTAATCAACTTGGCCATAGCGGTGAGCACGCCACGCGGTAAATATTCCTGCGCAAAAATCTTCGCCGGATAGTTAACTGTTTTATAAAAGATACGGCCGATATCCTTATCCGCGGTATAGCCCGTGGAGACCCGCGACTTAATCAGGGTTTCCACTGGATATCCTGAGGCGCCGATAATCTGAGTGGCCCGGGGCCGCGCCTCTTGCGTAAGCGTGAATGCCGCGCGGATTAACAGAAATAGCCCCACCACTATCATTAGGGGAATGGCGCGTCTGAAAGTTCGCATATCGAATTTTCCGTACCAGAACTCCCACAATAAAAACACCGGAAAGAGAAAAATCTGCCACTCTCCAAAAAGCAGGGCAATGAATAACATCCCCAAAGAAATTACATAGAACCTCCGGCGCGAAGCCGCGTTACCGCATTTGAGTTTCTTGAGAAAAAATATTGCCGATAAGAGCGCAAAGAATACCCCAACGCCGTTATTAGGATACACGGCCGCCGAAGTAATCATTTCGCTGGCCGGACTGGCAAGCCCAAAAATAACCGCTGCCGCCAAAGCAATCCGCGGACTTTTCAAGGCCACATAACCCAGCCAATACACCAGAAGAGAAGACAAAAGGTGCAATCCAATTCCTGCTAAGGCATAATACGCCGGGTTAAGGCCGAACAGCCGGTATTGGGCGCTGTTAAAGAGATAATACAGGGGCCAGAAATGGTGGGTATATGAGCGGAAGATGTCCGCCAGAAATGTGGGGCTGGAACTTATATGTATTGTCTCGGCAAGCATATCCCATTCGTCGCCGATAAATTGCTTGGCCGGCAAACCCCAGTAGGCAGCAGTTATCAAAAAGCCCAGTACCATTATCGCCAACCAATGGCTCTTCTTCATTTATTTATAACCGTCGAATTTAATCTGAAACCGATCTTGAGGAACAGGGGCATAAGAAACCATCAAAGGAAGCTTGATGACCGCTCCTTTGGCAGGGGGGTCGGCAAAAACAATTCCGAAAACCGGATTGGGATAATTAATCAAAGTTACCACTTCGGTCATTACCCCGTTGATATAGGCCACATGATAGGTATTCTCCGGGCCCTTGTATAATGGCAAAGCGCTTGGAAAGGCATTAGCTAAATTAAAAATAAAAATCTTTTGCCGGCCGTCGGCTGTTGCCTCCAATACCCGGGTTTTGCCAATATCTCGAATACCCCGGCCTGATGGAAAAATATCAAACTGGGTAACAGCCAGCCAGACCTCAAACCATAACCCTTGAGGAGAAATTAATTCTTTCTTGATGGGCCGCTTTAATTTTATAGTCCAGCTGCCGTCATTCTTCCAAGTTACCCTTTCAGTATCCAGGGTTTCGTAATTATTGAGCAGCAGGACCCGGCCGACCCCAACCACTTCGTAACCGTAAAGTGCGCGGGGAATATGATAGGTGTCAGTGCCGTTTCCATACTGGCCGTGGTCCAAGCGAACGCCGATCCAACCGTCATGGGTGAAGAGTCTGCCAGTATACCAGGCATCCTGATAATTGGGATGAATGCTGTGGTACATTGCCATTTCCAAGGCAAGACGCTGAACTTCCATCTCGTTGGTCATATCAAAATATAAAGCCTTATTTTTAAGCCCGGAGTGCACCCAGTTATCCAACTGGGCATTAAACTCCATTTTAAAATTATTCGGCTGCGATAAATCCACGACCTCATTGATGCCGGTTACATAATATCTCATACCCTTACCCGCCGGATAATCAATGGTATAACTGATAACCAAATCTCCGGAACCTACCCCCAAATCCTTTGGAAAAAATTTTGCCTCGGACGTTCCCAAGCCCACCCAATCCCCTTCAACATAGTCTGCGGTTTTAGCATATTGCACGCTGGGATTTTCTCTGCCGATGACTGTACCTAACGGAGAATCAGCGGCTACTTTGATAACTATCGGCCGTTGATGGGGGCTTCGGGTTTCTACCGTGCGTTGTTGCTGGCAGGGCTCGGCCAGAAAACAACGGCGCTGGCCATTGGGCCGGGAAATAATCTCTGCCGCAGCCGGATTCTGTCTGCCCAGATAAAAAACGATATCCTCCCGGCTGTTTTTAATCCGGCTCCTTATATCTTCGGTGATGTCTGTAGTCTCATTGGAAGAGGCATTAAATCTAAAGGCATAGACATTTTCCGCGCTTAAGTGGTTTTCCTTAAGGCAGGTCAGCAATTTATCGTAATCGCGGAAATAGCCAAAACCTTGGCCGTTGATTTCCTTATACCCCTCGCTGTAATAATTGCGGAAGAACCGGCCGAGGTTAAGAAAATCAACGCCAAAGTTGTTACCCTTGCCAATATAATAGGTCAGCAGGATATTGGCAAAGCCGTCGTCAAAAGGCATAATCTTTTCATAGCCATAATAACTTCCATTGCTTTCGGTGTAGAAAATACTTTTGGCTTCCGGACGGGGATAGGCATTATACATCGTATCCAAGACAGATTTACGAATCGCGCCCCAGCGCGCCTGCTCTTCAAGATAGGTATTGATATACCGATAATGGCTCAATAACATTGGTGCAAAGACTATCGTAGCCATAACCGCAAATAGATTCCGGCGTAAGCCCGGACGCTTAATTCTCTCCTGCAGAATCTCTAGAAAATACAAAAACATCAAAGCCAAAAGCAAAGAGGTGCCTACCGTGGGATAGAAATAATACCGCGACTGCAAAAAGGCATAGTAAACTTCACTGGGGACCGCGTAAGGATAAACGCTGAATACCACATAGGCAAACCAGATAATCAGTGCGTTTCTTTGGGGCATTTTATTTTTTCGCGAAAGATAAATAACCAACATTGCCACCAGTAAAGTGAAGATAATGGTTAAAGGGTGGCTGAGCCAGCTGCCGGCAAAATAATCCGGGCTTTGGAAGATTCTGGGATGGATATGAAAAATCTGGTTAAGCCTTTGCGCCCAACCCGTCATTATTTCCCGCGGGATATAAGTCTGGGAAAACACCTTGAAGGGATACAGCCAGAGCTTATAAATAAACTCGCTAAAATGATCCTCCATCGTGGAAAATCCGCTGATCTTATTGGCGGAAAGACTGCGCAGCCAGAAGTAGAGCCCGGCAGTGCCCGCCAGCGCAGCCATACGTTTAAGGAATCTTTTTATCCCGCCATCGACACTAAGAAGCGCCCACAGAGGAAACACCAGATACAAGAAAAACGAATATTCTCCGCCCAAGAAGGAAAGCAACAGCGCCGCCATTGCGACGGTGAAATTAAGCGCGGAATGGCGGCGCTGCGTCAGACTCTTAGCAAAGAATATCATACTCAACAGCGAAAACAATCCTCCCACTCCCATATTCATATATACGGCATTGGAAAAAACAATTTCCATTGCCGGATAATTGACTGCAAACAACAACGCGGCGATCAGACGAATCCGGTTGTCACGGGTAAAATATCCGGACAAGATATATACCAAAATTGAATTAATTATATGTATGGAGATGCCGCAGATGGAATAGTAAACCGGATTTAACCCGGCAACCGCGTATAACAAATTGGTGAGGATAAAATAAACCGGATAAAAATGATGGGTATAGACCCTAAAGGCATAGCCCAAACCGAGGGTCGAGGAATACATCGTCTCGGAAATCATTGTCCACTCATCGCCGATAAAATGCTTATGCAGCATTTTCCAGTAGGTAAAGATTATCGCCGCGGCTATCACGGCCGCGGCAGTAAGCAAACTTTTTAGTCTGGTCTTTGCCATTTCTTAAGCGCGAAGCAGATTTTTAAATAAAGTAAACCCCGCTTTAATATAGCGGCTAATGACTACCGGCGACTTTAACCGGACCATCTTTTTGAAGATGTATCGCGGCCTTAAAAGCGTTGCGATGTACGCCCGGTTGGCCAAGGTCTTGACTTCTTTTTTAGATAAAAACATAGTTCCCAGCGCTGGCTTGGCATAATGGGCGTCAAAGATACATTCCTCGTCGAGAAGATTAAGCTTGCGGCTGATAGCGTATAATTCAGTTTCCGGAAAAGGATAGGCCACGCTGAAATTGTATAAGTCCGCATCCAATTCCTTGGCAAAACGGATAGTGTCAAAGACCGCTTTGCGGTTTTCCCATGGCATTCCCACAATAAAAAAGGCAAATACCTCCAAGCCCGCCTGCTTGGTTAAGGCCACGGCGCGACGCGCCTGCTCAAGGGTTATGCCTTTCTTCATTTTGTCGAGAATCTCCTGATTGCCGCTCTCTATTCCATAACCAACCACAAAACATCCCGCCTGCTTCATCCATTGCAACCGCTCCAAATCAATAGTATCCACGCGGCTGTTAGTAGCCCACTTAATCTTTAAGCCGCGGTCAAGGATACCTTGGCATAACTCAATAACCCAGTCTTTACGCATAGTAAAGGTGTCAGAGCGAAACCAGAAGGTGTGGATATTATGTCTTTTTACGCATTCTGCCAGTTCATCGACGATGCGACCGGGTTTCCTGAGATGCAATTTCCTGCCGGACACCAAAGGCGCCAGACAATAAACACACTGGCAGGGACACCCCTTGCCAGTCATTATCGTGGCCATTGGCTCCTCAGTGCCGGGCATAAGATACCGTGAATTATCAATTAGGTGGCGAGCGGGAAAAGGCAGAAGATCCAAGTCTTCCAACAGCGGCCGGTCAGCAGTTTCCTTAATAGCGCCATTCTCGCGAAAAGTAATACCCAAAACCGAATTTAAAGGCGCGCCTTTGGCTACTTCCTGCACGGCAAATTCATATTCTCCCCGAATGGCAATATCCAAACCTTTATAGGCCTCCATTACCTCCCGGGCGCGGTCGGAAAAATACGCGCCCTTGACAATCGTTAGGATATCCGGTTTTATATTCTTGGCAATGACTGCCGCCTCCATATCCTTTACTAAAGTCGGAGTAACTACGCTGATTACCAGCATATCCGGGTTAAAATCCTTCAAGTCGGCCTTAAAATTCTCCCACTTCTGCTGTAAGGCCGGGTAGTCGCGTATCCGACACTCTACTCCCACTTGCTCCAAGGTTGCGGCAATGTACAAAAGGTCCAGCGGCGCGCGGATTACCTTTACCGCCTCCTCTTCCACTGGCGACTGACAGCGGTCGTAGCGGTCGTAGAGTCCGGTCGGCGGATAAATTAACAAGGCGCGTTGATACATTTATTTATTAACCTCAAGGAGCAGATCAAACATCATCTTGGAAAGCTGCAGCGCTTCCTTCTGGGGCAACACGGTCGCTGACATACCCTGCTCTTGCGCGTATTCTTTCAGCTTCTCCGGGTCAAGCCACAGATGCAGCCCCAAATGCTG
>JBMONJ010000034.1:0-2287 GCA_049324655.1 Candidatus Omnitrophota bacterium
CCGGCTGTCCAACGGCCTTAAGGTGTGCAGATTGATGACCCGGCAGGAGATACCTTTCTTGTCCAAATTGGCTGCCGCGTCCAGGGCGGGTTTGACCATTATGCCGCAGGCAATGAGGCTGATGTCCTTGCCCTCTTTTAACTTATACCCTTTTCCCAAAGACAGGGCCGGACGGTTTTCCAATGTAGGGACCTTTACCCGGCCTAAGCGCACATAAAAGGGGCCGGGAGTTTTGGCGGCGGCAATGACTGCCTCGCGGGTCTCCGGCCCGTCGCCGGGAACAATAATTTTCATATTGGGAATGGCGCGCATCAGAGTTAAATCCTCAAGGGCCTGATGGCTGGCGCCATCCGGCCCAACCGTCAATCCCGCATGCGTTGCCACAATCTTCACATTAAAGTTATTGTAGCAAATTGAATTGCGCACCTGCTCCCAAGCCCGGCCCGTGGCAAACATCGCAAAGGTCGAGGCGAAGACCAGCTTGCCGCAACTGGCTAGGCCTGCGGCAGTAGCCATCATATTCTGTTCAGCCACGCCAAAATTAAAAAAACGCTCGGGGAATTCCCGGGCAAAAAGCTGGGTGCGGGTGGAACCGGACAGGTCCGCGTCCAAAACCACGATATCCGGATTTTCCCTGCCTAACTCGACAAGGGTCTTTCCATAAACATCGCGGGTGTATAATAATTCAGCCATCAGTCTTCACCCAATTCCTTAAGTGCCTTGAGTTCTTCTTCCTTCGTCGGCGAACGGCCGTGGAAATCCGCCACATTTTCCATAAAGGAAACTCCTTTACCCTTAATGGTATGGGCAATGATAATCGTCGGCTTGCCTTTTATTGTTTTGGCTTCTCTGTAAGCAGACAAAATCTCTTCCATATTATGGCCGTTGATCTCAATGGTTTGCCAGCCAAAGGCTTTCCATTTATCCGCGAGCGGCTCTAAATTCATTACCTCGCTGGTTCTACCGTCAATTTGATAACCATTATAATCGAGTATGGCGCACAGATTGTCGCACTTATAATGCGCGCTGGACATTGCCGCTTCCCAGACATTACCTTCCTGTATTTCTCCGTCTCCCAAAAGGCAATAGACCCGGTAATCTCTCTTATCTAATTTCCCGGCAAGCGCCATTCCCACGCTCACCGAAAGCCCCTGCCCCAAAGAGCCGCTGGCCACATCCACACCCGGGGTGCGCCGGTCGGGATGACCCTGTAAAATACTTCCTAAGGTTCTTAGGGTCCACAATTTCTCGACGGGAAAATACCCGCTTTTGGCCAGCACCGCATACCAAAGCGGACAACAATGACCTTTGGACATATGGAAACGGTCGCGGTCGGGCCACTGCGGATTCTTCGGGTCGTGGCGCAGCGCTGAAAAGAATAAAGCCGTTACCAAATCCGTAGAAGAAAGGCTGCCGCCCGGATGTCCGGAACCCGCCTTGGTCAGCATCCTGACAATCAGCAGGCGCACCTCACGAGCCGTGTCCTCTAACCGTTTAATTTCTTCTTTATTTACTTGACTCATCCGACTTCTCTAAGGCGGCCCTGGCCTCTTTAAGATGCTCAAGGATTTCCGGATCTGGCAAAAGTTCGTTGGCCTTTTCCAAAAGTGAAATTGCCTCTTTAAGCAATTGGGTGTCATTCTCCTTTATCGCCTTTTTAAAAATCGCCCAGCCTAAGCTGTCCACATAAGCGCCGTTATCCGGTTCGGCCTTTAGCGCCAATCTTATCAGTCTTACCGCCTCGTCTAAATTCTTACCCTGCTCAGCATAGAGGTAACCCAAAGAATTCAAAGACGGCGAATGGCCGGCGTCAACATTCAAGACTTGCTTAAAATATTGTATCGCCTCCTCCCGCCGGCCCTCTTTCTCCAAAAGCGAACCCAATAAAAACAAGGCATCAATATTTTTGCCGTCAATATCCAGGGCGTTCTGAAAATAGCGCATAGCCTCGTCGTATCTGCCCTGCGAGAAATAGAATTGACCAAGATAAAGGTGTCCCTGAAGATTGGCGGGGTCTTCTTGGATAAGGGTTTTAAGGATAATCTCGTATTCCTGATTGGCCGCCGGGTTGTTCTTCATTGAAGCATAAATAAGGGCCAAGAGATAATGGCTCTGTAAATCCCGGGGGTTTATTTCTGCGGCGGTTTTAAGCTCTTCTACCGCCTCGGTGAGCCTGCCGAGGCGTGCGTAACTCATTCCCAAGCGCAGATGGATAAGATAATTTTCTTTATCTAACCTTTCGGCTTGCTTAAACTCCTCAAGCGCCTGCGGTGCTTCATTATCCCAA
>JBMONJ010000035.1:0-2276 GCA_049324655.1 Candidatus Omnitrophota bacterium
AAAAACATTGCTCCCTATGAACGAAGAACGCCAAAGACTGATACTGGCGCAGGAAACTGACGACGAGCAGATTGTCAATATTTCGCTTAGGCCCGCGAAATTGGACGAATTCATTGGCCAGCGGGAAATTGTTGATAATCTTAAAGTCGCCCTGACCGCGGCCCAAAAGCGTAAAGAGCAGTTAGAGCATATTTTGTTATCCGGCTCTCCGGGCTTGGGCAAGACTTCGCTCGCCCACATCATTGCCCATGAAATGGGCAGTAAAATTACCGCGACCTCCGGTCCCGCCATTGAAAGGGCCGGGGACTTAATCGGAATTCTTACCAATTTGGAGGCCGGGGATATTTTATTTATTGACGAGATCCACCGGCTTTCCAAGACCGTGGAAGAATTCCTTTATCCGGCAATGGAGGGCTTTCAAATTGACTTTGTCATTGATAAAGGTCCGTATGCCAAGACCATTAAATTTAATTTAAAGCCGTTTACTTTAGTTGGAGCTACTACCCGCTCCGGGCTTTTGGCCTCGCCCTTGCGCAACCGCTTTGGAATTTTCCATCATTTGGATTTTTATCCGGCTGAGGATTTGAGCCGGATTGTCAAGGACTCAGCCAAGAAACTTAATCTTTCTATTGAAGATGCGTCGGCGGAAGAGATTGCCCGTCGGGCGCGCGGTACCCCGCGCATTGCCAACCGGCTGCTGCGCCGGGTAAGGGACTGGGCGCAGGTGAAGGAGCCGGCAGATAAAATCACCCGCGACATTGTAGCGCGGGCATTAAAAAGTTTGGGCATTGACGAAATGGGACTGGATGAGGCGGACCGCAGGTTTTTAAAGACGATTATTGAGCATTATGACGGCGGCCCGGTGGGAATAGAAACTTTGGCCGCCACCCTTAACGAAGAATTGGATACCCTCGAAGACACTATCGAGCCATTTTTACTGAAGATAGGGTTTTTACGCAGAACCTCCCGCGGCCGGGAGGCCGCGCCTTCGGCCTACCGGCATTTCGGGTTAAATCCTAAAAATCCTCAGAAGGAACTGTTTTGAGTTAGGACGATTGCAAAATATCTTTGTACGCTAATTACCGCTAATTTGATAGCGCTAATTTCCGCTAATAAATTAGCGGGCATTAGTGTATTGAATTATGAAGCTATTACTGCATACCTGCTGCGCCCCTTGTCTTTTGGCGCCATTGCGAGAGTTACGCAAGAATGGTTTTACCGTCAGCGGATTTTTCTATAATCCCAATATCCATCCATCTACCGAATATCAAAACCGCAGAAAGTCCGTCGAGGTTTTGTCTTCGCAGCGGGAGGTCGAGGTCATCTTTGGCGATTACGATCTGATAAGTTATTTCCGGAAAATAAATAATCACGAGGATCCGCAGGAGCGTTGCCCTTTATGTTGGCGGCTGCGCCTTGAAGAGACCGCGCGGCTCGCTAAAGAAAAGGGCTTTGAATATTTCTCTACCACGCTGTTGGTGAGTCCCTATCAGGATTTACAGGTAATTAAGACGCTGGGAGAAGAGATTGGCAAGAGTTTGGGAGTGAAATTTTATTACGCGGACTGGCGGCAGCTTTTCCGTCAGGCACACGACGAGGCCAAACAGATGGGTTTGTATTGTCAGAAATACTGCGGATGCATATTTTCAGAGTGGGAAAGACAGGTTAAAATTCCAAATCCCAAGCACCCTGCCTTGCCGGCAGGCAGGCAATCACCAAATTTACAATCACCAAAACCCACAGTTTGAAATTTTGGTCATTGGGTATTGGATATTGTTTGGAAATTGGGATTTGGTTATTGGGATTTTACCAATTTGGATTGCAATGAATGAATTAAGCAATTTAGGGAGATTTCTGGTTATTATTGGTTTGACGGTAACGGGCTTGGGATTGCTGCTAAGTCTGTTGGGTAAGGTCAGCTGGATTGGACGGCTGCCCGGAGATATTTATATTCAAAAGAAGAATTTCTCTTTTTATTTTCCGCTGGCGACCAGTATTCTTTTAAGCGCGGTTATCAGTCTGATTTTATGGATATTAAGAAAAAGATAGTCTTGGGGGTTATGCTGTGGGCGGCCTTTGCGCTGGGAGCAGGAAAGACCTCAAGCGCGCAAAGGCCGCCCTTTGTCCGCGTGGCCATTCTTTCCGACGCTGCAGACTTTAATCTGACCATCCGCGGGCCTTATAAGATATTTACCTTAAGAACCAGTGAGCTTCTCGATTCCGGTAAGTCCCTGCGCAAGACCAAGGTTATGCCAACCGAGGCAGGGATAAAAATA
>JBMONJ010000036.1:0-18942 GCA_049324655.1 Candidatus Omnitrophota bacterium
AAGCGTAGGCGGAGATTTAACTGCTATTCTCAAAAGATTACTTTCGCTTTCCTCGGTGCCCTTAGGAACCGTACCAATATATCAGGCGGCGGTAGAGGCGCAGAAGAATAAGGGTTCTTTTTTAAAAATGACCGGCGAGGATTTTTTAAGGGTAATCGAACAGCAGGCAAGGCTGGGAGTAGATTTTTTTACTGTTCATAGCGGAGTAACTTACGAGTGCATAGATATCCTTAAAAAAAACCCGCGCCTTTTAGATGTAGTTAGCCGCGGCGGGGCGATTTTGTTTAGCTGGATGAAAAACAATCAACAGGAGAATCCTTTATTCTCGCGTTTCGACGATATCCTATATATCTGCCGCAAATTCGATGTGACTATCAGTCTGGGCGATGGCTTAAGGCCGGGTTCGATTCATGACGCTACGGATCGGCTGCAGCTTAAAGAATTAAAGACCTTGGGTAAGTTAGCGGCGCGCGCCAGGCAAGCCGGGGTGCAGGTGATGATCGAAGGTCCCGGACATGTGCCTTTAAACCAAATAAAAACCAATGTGGATTTGGAAAAGAAGATTTGCTGCGGTGCGCCGTTTTATGTGCTTGGCCCCCTTGTCACTGATGTGGCTTTAGGGTATGACCATATCGCCGCGGCAATTGGCGGTGCTTTGGCCGCCAGCTTTGGCGCGGATTTTCTCTGTTATGTCACTCCCTCAGAACATTTACGCCATCCGGATTTGCGGGATGTTCAAGAGGGAGTAATTGCCTCGCGCATTGCCGCCCATAGCGCGGACATTGCCAAGGGTATCCGCAGCGCCGGTGACTGGGATAAAAAGATTACGCAGGCAAGAAAACAGCGCGACTGGAAAAAACAGATTGCCTTGGCGCTCGATCCGCAAAAGGCGGCGCAATTGCGAAAATCTTCCCGGCCCAAAGACCGCGAGGTCTGCACGATGTGTGGCGACTACTGCTCGGTAAAAATGATTGAGGAGTGCGTGGGATAGACTTGCGGGTGTAATTCAATGGTAGAATGACAGCTTCCCAAGCTGTTAATGGCGGTTCAATTCCGCTCACCCGCTCTTAAACAATTTGATGCTTAGAGATTTATTTCTTTCCTTCAGTTTATTTTTAATCTGTGGCTGCGCCACCGCGCCCATTGCGACCATTCCGTTGGCGCCACAGGAGCCGGGGGTTTATCATCGGGTGGTTGCGGGTCAAACTCTTTGGCGGATTTCCCAGATGTACGATGTTGATTTAGACCGACTCGTCGCTGTTAACCGTATTCCTGATGCGGCAAGGATTGAGAAGGGTCAGCTGATTTTTATCCCCGGCGCCAGCCACACCCGCAGCGAAGCAGAGGTTTCTTTGCCGCTGATAACCTCTTTTTCTTGGCCGGTGCGCGGCAAGATCGTCGGCTATTTTGGTTCAAGCCGCGACGACTTGATTAATAAAGGCATTGATGTCCTTGCCGGCTCAGCCGAATATGTGGTTGCCAGCGCTGAGGGTCGGGTTACCTTTTGCGATTATCTTAGAGGTTACGGCAACACCATTATCCTCGAGCACGCGCAGGGTATCTCCACGGTATATGCCGCAGATATGAAACCTTTGGTTAAGGTAAGCGACCGGGTCGCTGCTAAGACCGCGATCGGGCACCTGAAGGCTGCGGGTAGAAATCCCGTAGTGCATTTTGAGCTCCGCCGCGGGGTAAGACCGCAAAATCCGCTTTATTATTTACCATGAGTTTCTTTGGCAGAAAACCGATAATTGCCCTTTTACAAAGGCGGGTTATTGACCTTAAAGAGGGCTACCGTCAGAACCTCGCCCTTTTCGGCCCGCGGTTTATTGGCAAGACGGCGATTTTAGAGGAATTCATAAGCCAATTAAACGACGAGAAACTAACTTGCGTTTATCTGGCATTGGAAGAAGGGGATTTTGCCCATTTTGTAAACCAGTTCATTGTCCGTATACTTTCTGGATTCCTACGCAGTAAAAAGATTACCAGCGACGACAATTTAACGCTCCTCTTAGAGCAGGCGCAGCGGTTCCTGCCGGCTACCGTAATTCAGGCGAGGAATGTCCTGCAGAACTTGGAAAAAGACCGGCCGGCCGATGCCTATCGCGAGCTTTTAAATCTCCCCGACACTTTTGAAGATGAGGCCGGCG
Source organism: Candidatus Omnitrophota bacterium (assembly GCA_049324655.1). Classification (GTDB taxonomy): domain Bacteria; phylum Omnitrophota; class Gorgyraeia; order JAUYCX01; family JBMONJ01; genus JBMONJ01. The sequence continues at coordinate 2,151 of JBMONJ010000036.1, forward strand.
GTTTCTGTTTGATAGTGTTGGATGAATTTCAGGAGATGGAGGATTTCGGAATAGCGAATGTCTTTCAGGAGCTGGGGAAAAAGGTGATGGTGCAGCGAAAGAGCATTTATATCCTCGCCAGTTCTTTGAGGGCAAAGGCGCAGAAGATCCTCACCGAAAAGCTTTCGCTGTTATTCGGCAATTTCGAGATTGTGGAGGTGAAGCCATTCTCTATTGAGACGAGTTTGGAATTCATCGAGGAGTCCCTTAAGGGTTATGCGCTGGAGAAATCCTGCCGGAATTTCCTCGTGGATTTTACTGCTGGACATCCGTTTTATCTGGAGATTATTTGCACCCAACTCTTGAGGGCAGCTATGGCCAGCGGCCAGCAGACCGTCTTTCTTAATAATTTGATAGACGGTTTGGAGGAGTTGCTTTTCGAAAGGTGGGGAGTTTTAAACCTGCATTTTTCGCGGACTATTGAAAGTCTGGGTCCCAAAAAATCCCGCGGGATTTTTTGGAACCTACTCTATATTGTGGCCTGCGGGAACAACAAGCTCGCGCAGATTTTGGATAAAGCCGGAAAAGAGCGGGGCCGGACTGCTTTGCGGCTTAACCGGCTGGTTGAAGAGGAGTTACTGTTGAAAAACGGAAATGTCTTTTGTATCAGCGACAAGTTGTTTGGGTTCTGGTTGAAGACCGCCAGTCAGAAAATGGTTAAGGGTTTTTTGAATGGCCCGGTGGAAGAGCGGCTGTATTTCAAGAACGAATTAAAACAGAAGCTTGCCGCCTTTATTCAGACCTCCAATAACGAAGTTGAGGTGAGAATAATTGAACTCCTTAAATCTTTTGATAATGAATTATTTCAGCTCAACGGCCGCAGGCACCGCTTGCCGGGGTTCAGTCGGGTCTATCCTTTGAATTTTAATGGTAATGCCGCGCAGAATCTGAAAGGATTGATTGCCGAGACGCAAAGGGATAAGTGGGCGCTCTTGTTTAAAGAGGGTATGATTCTTGACGTCGATATCCTTTCTTTCCTGTCGGCGACGAGCGAGAAAGACGAAAAGTTTGCCCGCCGCGTGGTAATCTCGCTTTCGGAGATGGAGACCAATGCCCGGTTGCGCGCCCTGCAGGAAAAGATGTGGATTTGGTCGGCAGCAGATATGAATTTTATCCTTAGTCTCTTTGGAAAATCATATATCGTAAAATGAAAATCGGCGTTTTGGCAGATATCCATATTCCGCAGCGGGCAGACAAGCTGCCCGATAAGCTTTTGGAGGAATTAAAGGGTGTGGATATGATTATCCTTGCCGGCGATCTTACGGTTGTTTCAATTTTAAAAACTTTAAAAGAGATTGCGCCGGTGGTTGCGGTGCGCGGGAATATGGATGAACCCGAGGTTTACCGGGTTTTGGACATCAAGGAGGTTGTCACCGCGGGCAAATTCCGGATCGGAGTCTTTCACGGTTTTGGCAGTCCGCACCGGCTTATCGAAGTCTTGAAGGCGGAGTTTAAGGATGACCGGGTGGATGTGATTGTCTTTGGCCATTCCCATCAGCCGATGAACGAGTATCGTGACGGGGTGTTGTTTTTTAATCCCGGCAGCCCTACGGATAAAATGTTTGCGCCGTACAGTTCTTATGGCATAATAGAAGTTAACGACGAGTTAAAGGCCGAAATAAAAAGGTTATGACGATGGAGAGGTTATGGGCACCTTGGCGCATTAGATACATCTGCGCAAAAAATCCGGGGTGTATTTTCTGCAAGGCGGCAAAATCCCATCACGACAATAAGGATTTTGTGCTGGAAAGAGGGAGGTTTGGGTTTTCTGTCCTGAATCTTTTTCCTTACAACAACGGGCATATTATGGTGGCGCCTCTTCGCCATGTGGCTAATTTGGAAAGTCTCAAGGGCGAAGAGGCGCAGGACCTCTCCCGGTTGGTCATCTCTGCCAAGCAGAAGCTCGAGCACTGTCTTAACCCCGACGGCTACAATATCGGCTTAAACCTCGGGCGCGTTGCCGGCGCAGGTTTTCCCGGACATCTGCATATCCATATCGTGCCGCGCTGGAGGGGTGACACCAATTTTATGTCTGCAGTTGCCGACACTAAGGTGATTTCTCAGTCATTAAAAGAACTCTATCAAAAACTTACCAATGCTCACCCGAAAAGAACGCGAGGCAGTAGAAGATAAATTCCTCGCCCCCTATGCCATGCGTAGCCGTGACTCAGGAGGTCGCGTACACAAAGAGGCGGAGCATCTTTACCGCACCGTTTATCAGCGCGATCGCGACCGCGTCGTCCATTCTGCGGCATTTCGCCGCCTGGAATATAAGACCCAGGTCTTTGTAAATCACGAAGGCGACTACTATCGCACTCGTCTGACGCATACCTTGGAGGTATCCCAGATTGCCCGCACCATTGCCCGGTCATTACGGCTTAATGAGGATTTAGTAGAGGCAGTGGCCTTGGCGCATGATTTAGGACACACCCCCTATGGTCATGCCGGTGAAGAGGCCTTAAATGAATTAATGAATGGCCACGGTGGTTTTGAGCATAACCGTCAGACCTTGCGCGTGGTGGATAAGTTAGAAGAGCGTTATCCAGATTTCAAGGGACTTAATTTGACTTGGGAGGTAAGGGAAGGTCTGGCGAAGCACAGCGGAAAATATGACCGGCCGATAACCATACCGGGGTTTGGCCAGCGCCGGCAGCCAACTCTTGAAGCGCAAGTGGTCAATATTGCCGACGAGATCGCCTATGATAATCATGATCTTGATGACGGGGTTACCTCCAAGCTGCTGGATTTTAATCAATTAAGCCGGGTTACACTTTGGGCCGAGGCCGCCTCTTTTTTAAAAGGAAGGTTTGCGCGCCTGGAAGGCGAGGTGTTTAAATATCAGGTTATCCGTCATCTCATTGATATCCAGATCAGCGACTTGATTTCCCAGACGCAAGAAAATATTACGCGCTGTAAAATCAGGACGGTTAAGGATGCCGGCGCTTTGCCGCATCCGGTGGTGGCTTTTAGCCGGCTCTTGCAGGCAAAGCGCCGGCAGCTTAAAGATTTCCTTTTAGATAACCTCTACAAGCATTACCGCGTGATCCGGATGTCCAGCAAGGCAAAGCGTTTTATAAAGCAACTCTTCGCCGTTTATTTGTCGGATATCCGTCAGCTGCCGCCAGAATACCAGAAGCGCTTTAAATCAGATGGTAAATATCAGATCGTCTGTGATTATATCGCCGGTATGACCGATCGGTCTGTGGAGAATGAGTACAAAAAACTTTTTGAACCCTTCGAAAAGGTATAAGCTGGCTCTTTCAACCGTGCATATGGTTTATAGGCTGGTGAATTCCACTTATAACCTTAAGGAGCTGGTTTTACGTCTGGCCAAGTTGATCTGTCAACTCTTGGAGGCCGATCAGTGTAGTATTTGTTTGTTGGCGCCGGGTAAAAACAAGCCATTGTTTCGGGTCTGGGCCAGCCGGAGGAAAAAGGGATTTATCGAGAAGGGATGTTATTTAAACCATGGAATTGAGGCAAGGATAATCCGGATGGGGCAAGCGGTGCTTAAGGGGCATCTTTTAGGCGTGCCGCTTTTATCCGAGGATGTAGTGGGATGCGTATTGGTGAAGCGCTACAAAAAACGTGCGGTCTTTGAAGGATTTGAACAGGAGATCCTTATCGCCATCTCGGAGCAGTCGGTTACCGCCATCCGGAATCTTCAGCTTTATGAAGAGCAGCAGAAGATAATGCTGGGTACCATAAAAACCTTGGCGAGTCTTTTGGACCGCAAGGTGCCGCAGGCCTACACCCACACTTCGGGGTTTGGCGATTTAGTGGTTAATCTGGCCAAGAGTATGCATGTAAGCGAATTGGACCTAAATTCCTTACGCTATGCCAGCATCCTGCATGATGCCGGAAAGATCGATATCCCGGCGGAGATTTTAACCAAATCCGATAAACTTACCTCGCAGGAGTTTGGGATTATCAAGACCCATCCGGCGATGGGGGCCCAAATAATCCGGCATGTGGAATCCTTTAAACCGATAGTCCCGATAATTCTTTACCATCACGAGAAATATAACGGCAGCGGGTATCCCTCGGGTTTAAAGAAGAGGCAGATCCCCTTGGGGGCACGGATTATGGCGGTTGCCGATGCCTTTGAAGCAATGATTGTCGGCCGGCCTTACCGGGGAATGGTATCGGTAGAAGCAGCGCTTGCTGAGATCAAAAAGCACAGCGGCACCCAGTTCGATCCCAAGGTAGTCGCAGCGCTCTTGGATCTGGTAAGAAGAAAAAAATTCAGAAAATACTTGAGCATACTGAAGAAATAATCCTATAATGAATTCCGTGGACGATAAAGTCAGGCCATTACAATTGGATCTCTTCGCTATACCTGAGATTGCACAGCCGCGACGCAGCGGGCTTTATAACCGGTTGACTTCGCGGGTAAATCTCACCTTGGAAACCGCGGTAATCCTGTTTATCTTTTTGGTTTTGTCGTTTTTGCTGGTTTTTTCTTTTGGGGTGGAGAGGGGCAAGCGTCTGGCAAGTTTGAAGCTGCTTTCTTCGCCAAATGAGAAAAAGACCAGCGCCGAAACCGATTACCAGCGGGTAGCGGTATCTCAAGTGAAGCCGGTTCCCCCCTCCGGCGAGACCGCAGTGAAAATGGCTACGCCGCTTAAGGTGGTATCCCTTGGTAGCCGGCCAGCCGGGCGTTATACGATTCAGGTGGCCAGTTTTACCAAGGCCGCGTCCGCCAAGAAAGAGGCTGAGGGCTTAAGAAAACTGGGATATGCGATCTCTTTACGCTCTTCTGGTGCCTTCCACTATTTATGTGTCGGCAACTATACGGATAAACAAGAGGCAGAGATTGTTCTGAAAAAACTAAGATCAAAATATCGCGACTGTTTTATAAGGAGGCTGTAAACATTATGTCCATTCATCCCACATTACGCGGCATGCCTAAAGGTTCCGTACAAAGGTCGGTGCTTACCCGCATTGAAAGAATAAGGAGCCTGTTGCAAAAAGGTCTCTGGAAAGAAGGCGATGCGGTAATTGGCCTGCCTAAGTTGAAGGTAGTAAAAATCAAATTCAAAAAGGAAAAGGCTGAGAAGGCTGCCGAGGCTACGGCCGGCGCTGCTGGGGCCCCGACTGCTGCTCCTACTGCTGAAGCGGCCAAAGCTGCTCCGACAAAAGGCGCTGCCACACCAAAAGCCAAATAATTTATGGTTAGAAAACTGTTGATTTTTGCGGCGGTTTGCTGGGTTGGAGTTGAGGCTATTGCCGCCCAGGATTTTCCTTTCAACGGGCAAGTCACCGAAGATGACATCAACATCCGCGCGGGAAGTAATGTAAACTATGAATCCCTGTTCAAGGCGGGAAGAGGAATGCAACTTATTGTCCGGGGTAAATCTTATAACTGGTATAGGGTATCTTTGCCAGAAGGAAGCCAGTGTTTTATCAGCGCAAGATATGTAAAGCGGCTTAACGCGGATACCGGCGAGGTAATAGTTGACCGGCTGAATGTGCGGGCCCGGCCAGGCGAATCTGCTTCAATTCTGGGTCAGGTAAAAAAAGGACAGACCGTAACGATCCGTGAAAGACTTAAGGACTGGCTGGCCATCAGGCCGCCGGAAAATTGTTTTGGCTGGATACACGAAAAATTTGTGCGCTTTGATTCGCCGTATGTTGCGATGGTGGCCGCAGAGCCGGTTTTGCCGCCTAAGCAAATTGCCGCTGCGGTACCTACAGTGGCTGCCCCGGCCGCTTTTGAAGTAATCGGTGTGGTTGTCCCACGGGGCAGGCTATTGTTTAAGCGCCGGGGCAGCCACAAGCTCCTTATAGACAAAAAGCCTGCCTATTATCTTGAAGGCGACCGTAATCTGCTTGACCGTTTCATTAACCTCAAAGTAAAAATAAACGGAACCCCAGAAGACTCACGCAGCGACCTTCCGCTCATCAAGGTCTTAAACATCACTCCTTACTAATGACCATTCTTATTTCCCTGATTATTTTTCTCAGCGCGGTGATCATTCATGAATATTGCCACGGCTGGGTGGCCTATAAGTTGGGCGATCCCACGGCAAAATACGCAGGCCGGCTCACCTTAAACCCCATAGAGCATATCGATCCGGTCGGCACCATCCTTTTGCCGATTATGCTGATTATCATCCGGTCTCCGGTAATCTTTGGCTGGGCCAAGCCAGTGCCAGTCAATTTCTGGAACCTGCATAATCCCCGTCGGGATATGATTTGGGTGGGTTTGGCCGGGCCGCTGGCAAATTTTCTTTTGGCCGCGATTGCCAGTCGTCTCCTGCATTTACCAATTCCTGAATTCTTCCGGGAAATCGCTTTAAGCGTAGTGATGATCAATTTGGTCTTTGCGGTTTTTAATCTGATGCCCATTCCGCCCTTGGACGGCTCAAGAGTGGTCTCCGGGCTTTTGCCCTATGAATATGCCCGCGCCTATAACGAGTTTGAGCGTTACGGCGTGTTGGTGATCTTTTTGCTTTTGTTTATGGGTTTCTTTGACCGCGTGGTTTGGCCCTTGGTCGCCATACTCGCCAGTCTGTTGGGAGTCTAACTTGAAAATAAAAGCCATAAAAGTAGACCTCAAGGAAAGGTCCTACGACATTTTGCTCGGCAGGAATATTCTATCTTCTTTCGGAAGGATTTTGCTGCGGCTTAAGCTGGGCAACCGTGCGGTGGTAGTCACCGATCCTAAAATAAAACAGCTTCTTGGCAAGTCGCTAAAAAAGTCACTTGAGCATTCCGGCTTTTCAACCGCGTTTATTCTGGTGCCCGTGGGCGAAGCCAGTAAGTCCGAACGGATTGCCTTGGCACTACTTAAACGCATTGCCGCTTTGGATACCGCAGAAAAGATTTTTCTCGTGGCCCTGGGTGGTGGCGTGGTAGGGGATTTGACTGGGTTTGTCGCGGCCGTGTATAAGCGGGGGATCGGTTATGTTCAAGTGCCTACGACCTTGCTGGCGCAAGTTGATTCCAGTATTGGCGGCAAGACGGCGATTGATCTTGCGGTGGGCAAGAACCTGGTCGGAAGTTTTTATCAGCCGCGGCTGGTTTTCTCGGATGTAAATTTATTGCGCTCTTTGGGAAAAAGGGAAATCGTCTCGGGTTTGGCTGAAGCGGTTAAATACGGCGTGATTCAAGATGAAAAGCTTTTTAGTTTTATTGAGCAGCGCACTACGGAATTACTGCGGGGAGTTCCTGCTGCCTTAATGTATGTGGTTGACCATTGCAGTCGCATCAAGGCAAGCGTCGTAGAAAAGGACGAGCAGGACAAAAAAGGCGTCCGGATAATCTTAAATTTCGGGCACACCGTCGGCCATGCGGTTGAGGCCGCCTATGGCTTTCGCCGAATAACCCATGGCGAGGCCGTGGCCTTGGGTATGCTTTGCGCTGCTGAGATTGCTAATCACTTGGGATTATTTCGCGCCAAGGATTTACGGAGATTAAGTGCCTTGCTTAAGAGGCTGGGGTTTCCCACACGGCTGGGCAATATTGCGCTTGAGCGGATAATGCCGGCTTTAAGGCGGGATAAGAAATTTATCGGCAGGACCAATCGTTTTGTGCTGCCTGTGAAAATAGGCAAGGTAGTGGTGCGCGAGGATATTCCCAATGCCCTGATCCGCCAAGTGATCGTCGCAAGAATAAGCGGATAAACCTCTTATTTGATCTTCAGGATAATTATCTTGTCTTTACGAAAAAGCTCTACGCTGTTTTTGGTAATTCTGATTACCCGCGCTCCGTTAATGTAATCACCCTCCTTAAGGATTTCATTGTTTATTAGGGCTATCCGTTCGCCGGCCGAATCCATAATTCCTTTAAGGTCCAGCGTAGCAGCGGCGCGGGGTTTTTGGGGAATGACTATATTGGGTAGAACCGGGTTTACCGCACTCGGCTGCGGAGGTGCATTTACTTGAGGTGCGGCCGGGGTAGAGGGTAGAAAATCTTTTTGAATCACCTGCACCGGCTTAGCCAAAGAAGAAAAGAGCAGAAATATGGCGAGCCCACTAACCAAAAATCCCATGAAGATCGCCGCCGTCGCCAGATAGAGTAAAAGGCTTTTCTCCTTTTGGGCTGCCTTGGTATCCGGGAACACCGGCTTGATCTTCTTTAGGGCCTCATAGATAATGCTCATTTTATCTCCTCGATACAGCGTCTTACTATTTCTTGGCTGATCTCCTTGGTGTTCATAACAAAGCCGGCCAAAAGCGCGCGGTCGCAAAGGATATTGATGATACGGGGAATACCCTGCGAGAAACCGAATATCTCTTCCAATGCGCCGGTATTAAAGCGTGCGCCGTTTCCTCCGGCAACCGTTAGCCGGTGCTCGACATAATCTTTTAGCTCGTCGCGGTCAAGAGGCTGGATATGGTATTTCACGCTGATGCGCTGATTAAGTTGTCGCAGTTGGGGTAGCTCAAGCTTTTCTTTGAGTTCGGGCTGACCGACCAGAATGATTTGCAGCAGCTTTTCTTTATCGGTTTCGAGATTGGATAAAAGACGAATCTGCTCTAACTGGCTGGTCTTTAGATTCTGTGCCTCATCAATGATTAAGACTACATTGCCGCCTGCGGCGGATTCATGCAGCAGAAAGCGGTTTAATTCCGAGATGAGGTGCATTTTAGATTTTGTTTTAGTGGGTAGCCCAAGGTCCTCAATGATCAACTGGAGGAGCTGGACTTCAGAAAAGGAAGGGTTGAGTATAAAGGCAGTCTTTATCTTTTTATCAAGTCGGCTTAAGAGGGCGCGGCAAAGTGTGGTCTTACCGGTGCCGATTTCTCCGGTTATGCGCAGGATGCCCTTGCGCTGGTCAATCCCGTAAATAAGGTGGGAAAACGCCTCTTTGTGTTTGCGGCTTAAAAAGAAAAAGGCCGGGTCAGAGGTGACATTAAATGGCCGTTCCCGGAAGCCGTAAAAACTTTCATACATAGCTTTATTATAGCATAAAAGAAGGTTTTGTGAATAAGCTTGCAAGGGGCGGGCGATTATGCTATATTTTAAAAAAAGAAAAGATGTCTGGCTTGGTAAAAATTTATCGGGAGCAGCGCCGCTTCCCCAGAGTTGCCCTTAATTCGGAAGTCAAATTCCAAATTAGGTTATCAAATAAGTTCGGGGCAACTTGCTGCCGGGATATAAGCGAGGGCGGGGTAAGGATTCTGACCGAAGAATTTATCCCCTTGGGAACTACTATGAAGTTAGAGATAATTCTAAAGAACGCCTTAAAGTGTATTGACGCCGTGGCCGAGGTGGTCTGGTTAGAGCGGATTACCCATTCGGAGCGCTATCAAATGGGCCTCAAGTTTTGCGAGATCGCCGATGTCTACCGCAATGATGTCCACGAATTTGTTGATGCCCACCAACTTTAATTAATAAAATCAAGAAAGGGAGACTAAGCAAACCATGGCAGAAAATCAGGAAGTCAAGACGGAAACGACTATCAACTGCGGAAATTGTAATAAACATTTAAAGAAGGTAAAGCGGTATTACCGCGACAGTAAATATTATTGTAGCAAGACCTGCTGGCAGGCGTTTATAAAGAAAAGTGCCAAGGCCCCGGAGGCGGCGTAGTGGCAGACTTAGAACGCAGAAGCTCACCCCGTATGGTAAAGGGGTTGGCTTTAAAGATTAGTGGTGACGATTTTGATATCGTCACCCAGACCAAGAATATCAGTCTTAACGGCGCTTATTGCAGTGTTGACCGGCAGCTTGAGTTAATGAGCAAATTGGCCGTTCTTTTACTCCTGCCGTTTCCCCGCAAAGAAAAAATAGTTACCCGGAAGATTTCCTGCTCCGGGGTGATTGTTAGAAACGAAATGCCAAGGCCCCCCGGGAATAAATATCACGCCGCCATTTATTTCAACGCAATGAGCAACCGGAACAAAAAACTCCTCGGTGAATTTCTCGCTCGCTTTTCCTCTCCTTAAATTAACTCACAACCTTTAATTACTCAAATGGGTATACCCAGGTCACATATGCCGGTAAAATTGATTATGGGTTTGATTTCTCAAAACCCGAATGAATTTTTGCAGATCGAAGCCGCGCTATGCCGCCATTACGGAGAGATTGATTTTCGCAGTCGGATTTTACCTTTTGATTTTACTGATTATTATGCGAAAGAGATGGGTAAGCACCTAAAACGCCGGTTTATCGGTTTTAAGCGACTTACCTCTCCTGAAAAACTCGCCCGCGTTAAATTGACCACTAATCAAATAGAAAGCCGGCGTTCGGCTGCCGGAAGGCGAAGGATAAATATTGACCCCGGCTACCTGACCTCTGCCAAGTTAGTGTTAGCAACGACCAAGGATTTTAGTCACCGGATATACCTTAAAAAAGGCATCTTTGCCGAAATTACTCTGGGGTTTTCAAGGCAAAGCTTCCGTGCCTTTGCATGGACCTATCCGGATTTTCGCAGCAAAGAGTATATCGCCATTTTTAATCAGCTGCGCAATATCTATCTGAATCAGCTCAAAAAGCGATGTTAAGACCGTTAATTTTCGCAAGCACCATTTTGCTTCTATCCGGATGCGCGAGCGTCTACAATCCGGCCACGGGAAAACACGAACTGGTCTTTATTGATACGGGAAGCGAAGTGGCCTTGGGAAAATCCCTTGACCGTAAGATCAGGCAGGAGAGCAAAGTAGTAACCGCTGTCAGAGAGAACCAGCGCGTAAAAGATATCGGCAGGAAGATTTCTGCCGTATGCGACCGCAGCGATTTGCAGTACCAGTTTTATGTCTTAGAGAATAAGGAACTTAATGCCTTTTCTGTTCCCGGAGGATTCGTATATGTGAACACCGGTCTATTGAAAAAGGCCAACGATAGCGAGCTTGCCGGTGTCATTGCCCACGAGATCGCCCATGTAGTTGCCCGGCATTCAGTTAAACACCTGCAGGCAGCGCTGGGATTCAATATCCTGATGAGCGTGGCATTTAACCAGTCCGACGCCGTAGATTTATACCGCGCGGCCAATGTCATCTATAATTTGGTATCCTTGGGGTATTCCCGCGAGGATGAGCGGCAGGCGGACAAATTGGCGGTAAGCTATGTCTTTAAGGCCGGCTATGACCCCCAAGGCATGCTGAGTTTCTTTGCCAAGATAAAGGAAGAGGAAAAAGAAAACGGAGTAGGAAATATCCCGGTTTTCTTAAGGTCGCATCCGGCAGTGGAAGAAAGGATTGCGAACATCAAAAAGGAGATCGCCTCCCTTAAATAAAAGCCTATTTGACAGAGGAATTCGGTTATGTTATTCTACTTCGCATAACCAATGTTATACAATGGTATATGCTTCGTAGAATATTCTCCGAAGCCCTCCCAGAGTTTGACTGTGTAAGGGCGAAGGAGAATAGTATCGCCCAGGAGGAGATAAAGATGAAGCTTAAGGTAGAATTGACCATGCCTACAGATTTGAAGGATGTGCCAGTAATCTATTACCTCGGCCATAAGTTCAAGATAATTCCCAATATTATCGAGGCCTCCTTCTCTACAGATACCGGCTGGGCCTCTCTGGTCTTAGAAGGAGAAGAGCCGGAGATTAAGAAGGCCATTGATTATCTTAAATCCCAAAAGGTAACGGTTAATATAATTTGAAGAATTATCTGAAAAACAGCCTCAAATTTTACGAGTATGTCGTTGATAACGGAAATGTCTTTATCGGCGCCTTTGATAAAGACGGCAATGTGGTGCTGTGGAACCGCGCTGCCGAAGAATCAAATTAATGTCTGAGTTGCGCGGGATTGCCATTGTCTATCAGGATGATTATCTGGCGGTAATTGACAAGCCCGCGGGTTTGTTGGTAGTGCCCACCCCCAAAAAAGAAACCCGAACCCTCACCGGTATTGTGAATTCCTGCGCACGCACGGTTTTTCTTTGCAGCCGGCTCTATCCCGTCCATCGCCTTGACCGGGAAACTTCAGGCTTGATAATTTATGCAAAAAATCGGGATATTGAGCGGCGAATGGCAGAGCAGTTCCGCCGGCGGCAGATAACCAAGAAATATATTGCCTTAGTACAAGGTAACCCCTTGCGGCAGGTCGGGACCATAAGCAGCCCTATTGATGACAATCCAATGCGCTTGCGGCGTTTTCGCCGCAATCCTAAATCCGCGCTTACCCGATACCGGGCGCTGGCGCAAAGAAAAGGATATTCCATTGTCGAGGTCATTCCGGTTACCGGCAGGACCAATCAAATCCGCATCCATATGCAGCAGATCGGCCATCCTCTTTTAGGCGAGAGAAAATACGCCTTTGGCAGAGACTATCCGCTTAAGTTTAAACGGGTGGCCTTGCATGCAACCTTCTTGAAGTTTCATCACCCCATAACCGGGCAGGAAATCACTCTCCATTCGGACTTGCCGGCCGATCTGGAATCCTTTATAAAGGAGCACCAATAATCATGAAAAACGGAAATCTGAAGGCCTATTGCCGGCTCTGTCACCGTCTGGCCCGAGAAAAAGGGTTTTGGGATAAAAAGCGTAATGTCGGCGAGATGCTAATGTTGATTGTAACCGAGTTGGCCGAGGGTATGGAGGCCTTTCGACAAAGGGATAATGAGAATTTTAAGGAGGAAATCGCCGATACCTTTATCCGGCTTTTTGATCTCTGCGGCGGATTAAAGATAGATATCGAGAAAGAAATCTTAAGCAAGATGAGAAAGAACCATAAACGGCCCTATATGCACGGAAAGATTTGTTAGGGAAAAGATAAAAAATCTGCTTGACAGCTTTAAGTTTTGTGGCATAATTTAGCTAAAGATAAGGAAGTAAGGCTTATGCAAGACAAAGGCGTCCATTTTTAAGGGCGCCTATTTTTTTAACTGCTTATGCCAAATTTACGCGTCGCGATAGCCCAGATAAACTGCAAGGTCGGAGATCTTAAGGCCAATTCCGGAAAAATCATTGATTATTGCCGAATGGCCTCGGATAAAAATGCCGACATTGTCGTTTTTCCGGAATTGGCCGTAACCGGTTATCCGCCAGAAGACTTGCTCTTTAAGCCGAGTTTTATTAAAGACAATCACTATTTTCTGAATCGGATTAAGCAGGAGATCCCGACGATCGTGGCGGTCTTGGGATTCGTGGGGGGAGGGGGTAGGGAAATTTTCAACTCCGCGGCAGTCATTTATAAAAAGAAGCTCTGCGGGGTGTATAATAAACTGCATCTTCCCAATTACAGCGTATTTGACGAGAAGCGGTATTTCAAGCCGGACGGGAATTATCAGGTCTTCAAAATGGACGGGGTTCGGTTCGCGGTCTTGATCTGTGAAGACATCTGGGAGAGAGAGCCAATTGCCATTTTGTCAAGGGCCGGGGCACAGGCCGTTTTGGTGCTGAATGCTTCGCCTTATCACCTCGGAAAAATAGAGGCTCGTGAAGCAATGTTGAGAAAATGCGCCAAGGAGAACCGGCTTTTCCTGGCATATGCGAACCTCATCGGCGGACAGGACGAGCTGGTCTTTGACGGCAGGAGTATGGTTATAAATGATCGGGGCAGACTGGTAGCGCAGGGAAAGGCGTTCGTGGAGGAACTGCTAATCGCAGACCTTACATTGCCGGTTAAAAAGATAAGCAAGAGATTGCCTCAGAGCGTTATCCCCAAACAGCCTAAAACGCAGAAGGAATTCTGCGCCGGGAAAACCATAAAGAAATTGTCCGTTGAAGAAGAGGTATATTTGTCACTGAAGTTAGGACTGCGTGATTATGTTGAGAAGAATCATTTCCATAAGGTCGTTATTGGTTTAAGCGGCGGGGTAGATTCCGCCCTAACCGCAACCATAGCCGTTGACGCCTTGGGCAGGGAAAGGGTATGCGGGGTATTTATGCCCTCTGAGTTTTCTTCCCAACTGAGCTATGAGGATGCCTCGCGCTTGGCCGAGAACCTAGGAATTGATTTTAAGGTGATTAACATTCAGGAGGTCTTCGAGGTTTATAAAAAAACCTTGGCGCCCTTTTTTGCGGGATTGGCCCCGGATGTAGCCGAGGAAAATCTGCAGGCAAGAATCCGCGGTAATCTGCTGATGGCCTTCTCAAATAAATTTGGCTGGCTGGTTTTAACTACCGGCAATAAAAGCGAGTATAGCTGCGGTTATGCCACATTATACGGAGATATGGCCGGCGGGTTTGCGGTGATAAAAGATGTGCCCAAGACCTTGGTGTCTTCTCTCGCCAGATTTCGCAACCGCATTGGCGAGAAAGAAGTTATTCCGCAACGGACGATTACGCGGGAGCCTTCGGCGGAATTAAGGCCTAATCAGAAGGACAGCGATTCTTTGCCGCCCTATCCGCTTTTGGATAAGATTATTGCTTTGTATGTAGAAGGTCACCGCTCCCGCCATGAGATCGTAAAGAAACTCCCTGATTCCAAGACAGTGGATAAGGTAATTCGCTTAATCGACCGCGCCGAATACAAGCGGCGCCAATCTCCGCCGGGGGTGAAAATTACGCCCTTGGCCTTTGGCAAGGACTGGAGGATGCCGATAACCAACGGATATAGTTCATAGACTTAAACTCCGTCCCGAGGCCGGGATGGTTTAAGAGGACAAGGAAGCCCTTTATACAATTTACATAAAGGGCTTTTATTTTTGAGAAAGAATACGATGCAATTCGAAGATTATTTAAGAGCGACCTCAAGCAAGATCAGGGCGATGATCCACAAGATTCATATCCCCTCTTCGTTCTTGTCAGAGGAAGATTTGTATCAGGAGGCCGTGATCCACCTGTGGCAGAGCTTTAACCGGGGAGAGTTGTTTGATAAGAACACCAGTTATATCGTCAAGGGTTGTTATTTTCATCTCAAGAATTATCAGCGTAGCGTCTTGGAGAAATTCAGTATGGTTGAGCCGCAGGAGAATGACAATGAAACCGGGGAGCCGGTCGAGCCGCTCGAGGGAGTTGTCAGCGAGGATAATCTCCGGGAACGCCTTAACGCCCGCATGTTTGTCTGGGATCTTAAGAACAACGGGCTGACCAAAAGGGAAAAAGAGGTAATCGAGTTTATGTTAGAAGGGCTTAATGTAAGGGAGATCGCTGCGTGTCTTAAGATTTCGCATGTCCGGGTGGTGGCACTGACAAAACAAATCCGGGAAAAATATCAGCTTAAATACCAGAAGGGGTTACCAACTTGACGAGGTTTTTACTTTTATCGTTGTAGATAACGAAGAGGTAGGCTTTTTTAGACGCAGGCGTCTTTTGAGTTCCTATGCAGGAAACCAAAGACGCCTGTTTGTTTTTAGAAGGATAAGTTTGATGAAAAAGATTGAATGTCTAATCCGCTCGGAGAAACTGAAGGATTTGACTTTGGCTTTAAAAAAAGCACGTATAGGAGGTATGACGGTAAGCGAGGTGCGCGGTTTCGGAATGCAAAATGACCGGCCAGACAACTTCCTTTTTGTGCACAAGACCAAGATAGAGATCTATGCTGTGGATTCTCAGGTAAAGCCGGTTATATCCACTATTCTGATGCACTGCTCTACCGGGAAAGCCGGCGATGGGAAAATTGCAGTCTTACCTCTGGACGATTGCGTGCGGGTTAGCACCGGGGAACGTAAAAATAAAGCCATACTTTTAGAAAGGAAAGGGAGATGAAAAAAATAAGAGTCTTATTTTTGCTGGTTGCCGGTTATTGGTTTCTGATTACCCTTGGTTATGCCACTCCCTCTACACACATTTGGACTCCTTCAACGGATATTCAGCCCTACCAGAAGATCCACTTGACCAGCGATTTTTATTTTCCTACCGCCAAGAAAGATAAAACCGATAGCGAGGTATATGTCAGTCAAGTGTATGGCTTGACTTTCAGCCTCTTGCCCGACGATCCCCAAAAGAATCCCTTGGGCAGGATTATGGCCGAGACCGGATTCGATTATAAAAAAGGTTACGGCAATTCTTTGGATACTTATCCGTGGTATTTCCACTTTAAAATGGGAGTTCCCGAAGACGCCTATTTCAAATTTATGCCGGCAATGGCAGTTGGCGTATATGATGTGGGCACCAAGCATAATGTTACCGATTATAAGCTTTGGTATTTTAAGGCGGCAAAGACTATCCTTCTTGGCAAATTCAATCTTGGGCGTTTTTCCGCCGGGTTTTTCAACGGCAACCGCCGGCTACTCCTCGACAAAAATGGCAACCGCGACAATATTGGACCAATGTTCGCTTGGGAGCGCGTTATGTCGGAAATATCCGATAAGCTGTGGATATGCGTTGATTATCAAGGCACGCAGTCTGCTTACGGTGCAATGAACTACGGATTTGCCTGGAAATTTACCAGCAATGTCTCGGCTATCGTGGGTTACGAGCAATACAACAACCGGAATTTAAGGGACACGGTAACCTTACAAATTGACATAGATTTTTAAGGAGGTGCGAGATGGATGTGAAGGTGGCCTTAGACACAATGTGGGTTTTGATTACCGCGATGTTAGTGTTTTTTATGAACTTGGGGTTCGCCATGGTAGAGTCGGGTTTTGCGCGGATGAAGAACTGCGTAAATATCCTCTCCAAGAATTTCATAGTCTTTGCGGTTTCTTCCCTGGGCTTTTTGTTTTTGGGATGGGGCCTTATGTTTGGCGACGGCAATCCCTTGATAGGCTTAAAAGGGCTTTTCTTTGCCAGCGGTCTGGATAACTCGCCGGCCACTGGAGATGCCTATAAAGGAGTTTATTCGGCGATTGCCTGGACCGGGGTGCCGTTATGGTCGAAATTCTTTTTCCAGTTAGTATTCTGCGGGACTGCGGCGACCATTGTCTCCGGCGCAGTTGCGGAAAGGATAAAATACAAGTCATTTAT
>JBMONJ010000037.1:0-1584 GCA_049324655.1 Candidatus Omnitrophota bacterium
TCAAGGGCTATCGCATTTGGACCGTGGGCGATGATATTGCCTGGATGCGTATTGACACTGACGGTGCGCTGTGGGCGATAAATCCGGAGAGCGGGTTTTTCGGTGTGGCTCCGGGAACCAACTCGCGCACCAATCCCAATGCCATGGCCACTATAAAGAAGAATACTATTTTTACCAATGTGCTTTTAAAAAAGGATCTGACGGTGTGGTGGGAAGACGGCGACGAGCCGGCCCCGGGGGAGGGGATTGACTGGCAGGGCCGGCCTTGGAAGCCAGGAATGAAAGACGAGCATGGCAAACCAGTCTTAGGCGCGCATCCTAACAGCCGGTTTACTGCGCCAATTGCGCAATGTCCGTCCGCATCTTTTCGTTTGGAGCACCATCATGGCGTGCCGATTTCCGCAATTGTGTTTGGCGGACGGCGGCAACATTTGGCGCCTTTGGTGTATGAGACCTTTGACTGGGAACATGGAGTGTATGTGGGCGCAACTATGGCCTCAGAGCGCACTGCGGCGCAATTCGGGAAATTGGGCGAGGTAAGAAGAGACCCAATGGCAATGCTGCCGTTTTGCGGATACAACATGGATGATTATTTTGCGCATTGGCTGGAAATGGGGAAAAGGATGGAGAAGCCGCCGAAGATTTTTCATGTGAACTGGTTTCGCACTGACGAACAGGGAAAATTTCTCTGGCCGGGATTTTCCGAGAACCTGCGGGTTTTAGAGTGGATAATTGACCGGTGTAACGGTCAGGCGCGGGCAATAAAAACTCCCATTGGTTATGTGCCCGCGCCTGACAGTTTGGATATGACCGGTTTGGATTTGTCTTCGGGGACAATGGAAAAACTTTTGGAAATTGATTGTAAGGCCTGGATAGAGGAGTTAGAAAGCCAGAAAGAATTCTTTAAGCTTTTTGGCGAGTCTCTGCCTAAACCGATTTTGGCCCAGCACCGCGCCTTGGGTAAGCGGCTTAAAGAAAATCAATGAACCGCGTTGTCCTTAATACTGAACTGCCGGAAGTAAAGCTGCTTAAAAAAGGCAAGGTGCGCGAGGTCTATGACCTCGACGATAAACTGCTTATCGTAGCCTCAGACCGCATTTCCTGTTTTGATGTGGTCCTCCCCAATGGTATTCCGCATAAAGGCGAGGTCTTAACCCAGATTTCGCTTTTCTGGTTTAATTTCCTTAAAGATATTATTGACCATCACCTGATAACCGCGGATTTAAATGCCTATCCGGTCGAGTTGAAAAAATATTCCGCCTCTCTCAAGGGCCGCTCAATGTTGGTAAAGAAGGCCGCGCCCTTGTCCATTGAGTGTATTGTTCGCGGTTACATATCAGGCTCAGGCTGGAAAGAGTATAAGGACAAGGGCGCGGTCTGCGGCCTCAAGCTCCCTGCCGGTTTAAAAGAATCGGATAAACTGCCGCAGCCGATATTTACACCTTCTACCAAGGCCTACGCCGGACACGACATTAACATCGACGAGGAAACTGCGCGAAAGAAAGTCGGCGAAAAACTCTTTGACGAAGTAAAAGCCAAGAGTATTGCCCTTTATTCCAGGGCTGCGGATTATGCCCGTACCGA
>JBMONJ010000037.1:1594-2270 GCA_049324655.1 Candidatus Omnitrophota bacterium
GCTGATACCAAATTCGAATTTGGGATTTATCAGGATAAATTGATTTTAATTGACGAAGCCTTGACTCCGGATTCTTCGCGTTTTTGGCCGCTTAAAGGTTACTTGCCGGGAAAGCCCCAGCCCAGTTTTGACAAGCAATTCGTCAGAGACTATTTGGAAACTCTGGACTGGGATAAGACCCCGCCGGCGCCGTCTCTGCCAGAGGAAATCATTGCCAAGACCGAAGAGAAATATCTTGAGGCGTATAGATTAATAACCGGAAGAAAGCTTGAAAACGCTAATTACCTGAAAAAAGGGTAAACCCGTTCTTTTTTTAGAGTATACCGACGGTATATATGAGAATGTGATTTGCAAATCAGCCCCGTTTTTAGGAAATCAAGCTGATTTGGCTTATTCGCCTGCAAACATATTGGAATAGGTCCTGATTTAAGAAGCGGCTCGGGAAATTCAGGCAATAGCGATTTTCTTTCTTGACCAGCTGTGCAGGGAGAATCCAAAGTTCGCGTTGTAAGGTATGCAATGTCCAATTTTGACAAAGAGGCGGAAGGCAAAGATGTTTGAATATAGAGACCAAAGCGTATGCCCAAAGCAAGAGTTCCAGATAGACCCTGTTGGCCATCAGGCGTCTGGTGGGAACTTTCGCCATAGAATAGCTGTTTTTGATTTCTCGAATCAG
>JBMONJ010000038.1:0-2259 GCA_049324655.1 Candidatus Omnitrophota bacterium
CGGAATTACCCCCGGAATTACCCCGCCCGGAATTGAACTCCCGGAATTGAACTTACAATTTGAACGGCAAAGTAGAACGCACAGAATCTTGATAAACGAAAGGTCCTGATATGTCCGAGAAAAAATGGCTGGATTTGGAGGCTGCGGTTTTGGAGCGCCTGCCGGGCAAGATAAACCTGATGCTTTCGCAGGATGAGCGGGCCAAGATTATCTTCGACGCAATGGATGATTTAAGCAACGACTTGGCGAAGAAGCTGGTAACTCAAGATTCGGAAATACTTAATTCTCCCGACGCCAAGCGACAATTCGTCCGCCAGTTTCTTTCATATGGGATGATTGAAGAATTGCTCTGCGACTCGGAGGTAGAAGATATTATCATTAACAGTCTGAATTATATTTATATCCATCATACCCGCAAGGGCCTGTTGCGCACGGAAAAGCGTTTCACCAGTCAAAAGGAGTTGGATGTTTTTATAAAGAAGCTTTTGGTTTTCTCTGGGCGCAGCGCGCATAAAAAAATTATCAATCTGGAGCTGCCCAATATGCAGGGCCGGGTGAATATCTGCACCTCGCCCTTAGGCTCGCAGGTTACCATTACCAAATCCAAGGTTGAGCCGTTGAGCATTATTGACCTGGTTGAAAAGGGGATGATGAGTTATCTTTTGGCCGGCCAGCTGTGGCTCTATGTAGAAGGACTGTCAGTAAGGCCGGCCAACATCATTATTGCCGGAGGCCCGGGCACCGGTAAGACTACGCTCTTAAACGCGATGTTCAGCTTTGTCCCCAGTAATGAAAGAATGGTGATCATTGAGGATACTTTGGAGTTAAATACCGCGCTCGACGACAGTTGCTCGCGCTTGGAAAGCGACGACGATATCAGTATGGAAGAGTTGGTGAAAAACAGCCTAAGGATGCGTCCGGACCGGGTGGTGGTGGGCGAGGTAAGAGGCGCCGAGGCCAAAGATTTAATGACTGCGGTCAATATCGGCAAGAACTGTCTGGGCACCATCCACGCCTCCAATGCCCGCGAGGCCATTTTGCGCCTGCAAAACGAACCGATGAATGTGCCGGAGATTTTGGTAAATTTAATCGATGTCTTTATCATTACCCGCAAGCTGCAAGTTGGCGGCAAGGTGATGCGGATGATTGAGGAAGTTTCCGAGACCGGAGGGATGGAGCAGCGCACGGTTTTATTGTCGCAGTTATGGAAATACGACTTTGAGCATAATCAGACCCGGGAGGTTTCTCCCAGCACGATTTACCGCGACCGGCTGTCCAAGGCCACGGGTTTGGCGCCGCGCCAGATTATCGACGAGGTAAAGGTGCGGGCAAGGATTTTAGAGATTCTGGCGCAGAAGGATATTTCCAGTATTAAGGAAATTTCCGCCTTCTGCCGCGCGTATAACCTTGATAACGATAACGCGCTTTCTAAGTTGCGGCTCACCAAAAGAGATTTGCTGACGCAGGTGAGCCGCAGATAAATTTGCAATAATTTTGCGCCCATCCCCTGCAACCCCCATTCTTGCTTTCGCAAGAAAGCATAGGGGGGGGCTAATCGCTGGGGACACGGCGGATGAATGAAAGACTGAGCGCCTGTAGCTCAACTGGATAGAGCACTAGCCTACGGAGCTAGGTGTTGGGAGTTCAAATCTCCCCGGGCGCGCCAATATTCCTTGGATAAATCGCAACATATCTTTTTTATGCAAGAGGCGCTAAAACAGGCGCGGGAAGCCTTCAGTAAAGATGAAGTTCCGGTGGGCGCGGTCGTTGTTTATGAAAACAAAATCATCGCCCGCGCCCACAACCAAGTCGAGCTCCTCAAAGACCCCACTGCCCACGCCGAGATGCTTGCCATCACCCAAGCCGCCGGTTTTTTGGGCGGCAAGTGGTTGTCTGACTGCGATATCTATGTTACAATTGAGCCCTGCAGTATGTGCAGCGGCGCCTTGGTTCTGGCGCGAATAAAAAATATTTTCTTCGGCGCCAAAGACCCCAAGACCGGAGCGTGCGGCAGCGTCGCCAATATCCCAGCGAATAAAAAGCTGAACCACCATATTAAGGTCAGGGGTGGGGTTTTGGCTAAAGATTGTGGAATGCTGTTAAGCGAGTTCTTTAAGCTCAAGCGCCGGAAGGAAGCGGCGAGGAATAATTAAACAAAAATTTTTGGAGAGGTGCCGGAGCGGTCGAACGGAGTCGCCTGCTAAGCGATTGGCCTGCCCAAAAGTGGGCCCCAGGGTTCGAATCCCTGCCTCTCCGCCA
>JBMONJ010000039.1:0-2248 GCA_049324655.1 Candidatus Omnitrophota bacterium
GAAAAGGTCTTTGCGCCGGAAATCGCGCAGCAGTTTAATTTGGAAGAAGGCCAAATCGCAGTAATGATTCACTCCGGCTCAAGAGGATTCGGTTATCAAGTCTGCGATGATTATGTTAAGGGAATGATTAAATGCCTGACCAAATATAATATCGAGGTCCCGGATCGTCAGTTAGCTTGCGCGCCAGTGAATTCTCCGGAGGCAAAAAGTTACCTCGCGGCGATGCGTTGCGCTGCCAATTACGCGTGGGCCAACCGCCAGTGCCTGATGTATTTGACCCGCAATGTATTCGAGAAATTTTTTAAAAGCAGCTGGCAAGCAATGGAGATGTTTTTGATTTATGATGTGGCGCACAATATTGCCAAGCTTGAAAAGCATCTGGTTGACGGAAAGGAAAAACTGCTTTGCGTGCACCGCAAAGGCGCGACCCGCGCATTTCCGCCGGAACATCCGGACTTGCCCCAGCGTTATCAGAAAACCGGACAGCCGGTAATTATTCCCGGAGATATGGGCAGGAATTCTTATTTGCTCGTGGGCACTGAAGCAGCAGCCGAGACTTTTTACTCGACCTGCCATGGTGCCGGTCGCGTCAAGTCGCGCACCGCAGCCACCAAATCTTTTAATGTCGCAGAATTATTAAAAGATTTGGAATCCAAAGGCATTACGGTAAAAGCCAGCAGCCGCGGCACCTTAACCGAAGAAGCGCCCTTGGCATATAAGGATGTCAATGATGTCGTTGAGGTCGTGCACAACGCCGGGATTTCGAAAAAGGTTTGTAGGATGCGGCCTCTGGGTGTGATAAAAGGTTAATGAGGACAGTCCGAATTACAAGGAGAATAAACGATGGACAGGAAGCGGTCAATCGGCGTCACCATTTTCGCCTGGTTATTTATAATCGGCGGTATTCTGGGGATTCTTGGCGGCCTGATTAACAGTGACTCCCCCGGTAAAATCGGCAACTTGCCTCCTTTGATAGGTTTGGTATTATCTGCGGCCAGTCTGGTCTGCGGAATAGCGGTTCTGCAACTTAAATATTGGGCAAGGGAACTGGTGATTTTTCTTTGTATCACAAATCTCGCTTTGGGTATTCTAAACTATTTTTATATCTCCCCATTTTCCCCGACTTTTAAAGAGAAGACGGAGCTTATGTTCCAACAACAGGAACAGCGAATCCTTGAGCGGGTAAAACCTGAATATAGAGAGGCGACCTTAAAGGATTTACAAAAGTCTCGAGAAACCACAGAAAGGTCCCTGCCGGCAATCTTAATCTTTGGCCTTATGGTAGGAATTCTTTGGAATGGCGGGGTAATCTATTTCTTTTCCCGCGAGTCGGTAAAGGAGCAATTTGAGTAATGGGTTTAATGCGCGTATCAGAAGATCAAGTTATCAATGGGGAAAGCCGTTAACATCTTCAAGGCTATTAAAGGCCCGCTTCGCTGAGCGAAGCGAGGCGAGCATTTATGGCATATAAGGCTAACAAGGCAACCTACCTGCCGGTCCTCGGCTTCGCCGCGAGGCGAGTAGGCAGGCAAGGGTAAAGGGCCATCAGGTCAATATGGCGTTAACGTCAAATGCCAAATTCCAAATGACAAATTTGGAGTGTGGAAATTTGGGTTTGGAGATTTATTTGGCATTAGTCATTAGACATTTGAAATTTAATGTACTATTTGACATTGGGCATTGGTGATTATTCACCTAATAGCCTTGTAAACACCATTTCAGAATAATACAAAATAATCTGAATTCTGGTATTCTGATACTCTGCTTACTGGTATCCTGATATACGGATATCCGCTTTTAAAAGGTTATACATTTAACGGGGAGAAGCCAATGCTTGATTTAAAGTTCATCCGCGAGAACAGCGACAGGGTAAGAAAGGCTTTGCTGGACCGCCAGTTGAGTTTGGATTTGGATGGCTTGCTAAAATTGGACGAGGAAAGACGCCTTTTGCTTACGCGTTTGGATGAGCTGCGCAACAAAAAGAACTTGGCAAATGATGAGATAACCAAGGCCATTAAGGAGAAACAAAACCCGCAGGAAATCATTAAAAGGATGAAGTTTATTGCTGAGGAAATTGACGGCTTGGGAGGCGAGCTTAAAGAGGCTGAGGCGCGCTTAAATACTTTGTTAATGGCCATTCCTAATATTCCGCATTCATCAGTGCCGGTGGGCGGCCCCACCGCCAAACAAGTTGTGCGTGAGTGGGGCCGCCCAAAACACTTTGCCTTCAGCCCGCGCACGCATATGG
>JBMONJ010000040.1:0-18199 GCA_049324655.1 Candidatus Omnitrophota bacterium
CAGCTTGTCTGGTAATGAGATAGCCAATTCAAGAAAACTCCGATGTTTTTTAAATTCGCGGCTTTGCTGGGCGAGTTCTGAATCAATATTAAAGAGATTAAGGTCATCAACAACTTCAGCAACTTTGCCTTGGTCCAAAAGGGCGATACGGACTTCTAATGCTTGGTCGTCTTTGACCCTGAATTCCTTGATGATTTTTTGTACACCATTTTCATAGACTAAAACTATCTTTTGTGCGCTAGCCTCAACAAACTTAAAAGGCAATTCCTTTGACAGGGATAGAGAAAATTCCGGTAAAGGAAAAAAAGTGGTATGATAATTTTTAAAAAGCACCTCTCTGATTTTTCCACCTTTATTACAAAAAGAAATTTTAAGGTTTTTTGTTTCTAAGTATTTGATTTCTAATGGGATATCTGAGGTTTCCTTTTGGACCTTTTTGCCTGGCAACTCCAGATTGGACATTTCTATGGGAGTTGGGATGATTGATTTTTTGGTAAGAGGCGGCGAGAGCTTATTTATGATTTGGCCATACCCCAAAAGGATAGCGAAAACCAACAGGCTAGCAATTATTACCCGCTTTTCCATACTTTAAAAAACTCCTAATTTTAAAATCAAAAGTATTACTTTTCTATAGGGTCGTAGCCCCCAGCACAAAAGGGCTGGCAGCGTAATAAACGACCGACGGTCTTGGCGGTTGCCTTGAAAAACCCGAAGCGCGCGTATGCTTGTCGGGCATACTCTGAGCACGAGGGATGAAAACGACAGCGACGGGAGAAATTACTACCGATGCCTTTTTGATAACTGCGGATCAGTGTGCAGATAAGCGATTTCATAGCGCAGGCTATACGGCGAGACGGTGTCTGCCTTTTTGCCGTCTTCTCTTCAACGCCAATCTGCCGTCGCGGCTGCGCATTCTCCGACGGAAACCATGGACGCGTTTCCCGTGGATTTTTGAAGGGGTCTTGAGGTGCTTTTTCATAGTTGCAAAATTATAGCATGGGTAATGATTTAGTCAAGTATTTTATGGGCTCTTGGCCATAAAGCTTAACGCCAACAAAAAGATTTTTCTTGAAAAAAAAATTCCTTTTGTTATAATTTTCCAAATTATAAGAAAGTGGAGAAAATGGTAACCAACTTAATCCCGCCTTCTTTTCCCCCGGAAAAACCCAATGACTAAATTTTCTGTGTATAACCTGTGGATTGTGTGAATATAGGGATGCCTCGTGGAGAAAAACCGGCTTAGCGAACTTTGGAGCAATGCCCAACTTATTATTCGCAACCGAATTGGTGATGCGGCCTTTGAAACCTGGTTTTCTTCTTTGGGCTCACAAGAACAAGCTGGCCAGCTCATTATCATTGCGCCGGATGAATTCTTTCAAAGATGGGTTGAAGAGCACTACGGCTATTTAATAGGCGAAACCTTGAACAAGTTATCGGGTAGCACAGTGGAAATTAAATTTACATCTGGCTCAATGGTCGTCGGAGGGAATGCCGCGGTCAAAACTCCGACTCAGGGGCCTCCACCAAAAACACCCCCGGGCCCGGGGACGTCACTCAACCCTCGTTTTACCTTTGAGGGATTTGTAGTGGGGTCCGGCAACCGCTTTGCCCATGCGGCTTGTCTGGCCGTGGCGGAATCGCCAGCTAGGGCTTATAATCCTTTGTTTATATATGGTGGGGTAGGGCTGGGAAAAACCCATTTGATGCAGGCCGTCGTCCATCAAATTACTGCTAAAAACACCAACCTAAAAAGTGTCTATATAACCTCTGAGCGCTTTACTAATGAATTAATTGACGCTATTCAACACCGCACCACCAATCAATTTCGTCAGAAATATCGGAATATTGATGTCTTGATGATTGATGATATTCAGTTCATTGCTGGTAAGGAATCCACCCAAGAAGAATTTTTCCACACCTTCAATGTTTTGTATGATTCCCACAAACAGATTGTCATCTCTTCAGACCGCCCCCCTAAGGCCATTGCCAACCTTGAAGAAAGATTGAGCTCGCGTTTTAGTTGGGGATTGATTACGGATATTCAACCCCCGGATTTTGAAACCCGGGTGGCCATTCTACGCAAAAAGATTGAACATGAACCCATAAAGGTCCCTGAGGAGGTTATTTTTTTTATCGCCCAAGAAATCAAAACCAATATCCGGGAATTAGAGGGGGCGTTGGTGAGGGTTTTGGCTTACTCATTAATGGAGGAAAGGGGTATAACCCTGCAATTATGCCGGGAGATTTTAAAAGATATGGTGCAGGAATCCCAAAAAAAGATTTCTTTGGATCTAATTCAAAAATTGGTCGCGGAATTTTTTAATATTAATGTAAATGATTTGAAAAATAAGCGGCGCAATAAAAATATCGTTTTACCCCGCCAAATTGCTATGTATTTAGCGAGAGAAATGACCGCGCTTTCTCTTCCGGAAATAGGGGTGGGGTTTGGAGGTAAAGACCACACCACGGTTTTGCATTCCTGGGGGAAAATTAAGGAAAAATTTAAAGAGGAGGGGGAGATTAAAAATATTGTTAAACAATTAATCAATAATATTAACCAATAATTAACTGGTTTTTAACAGTTTGCTGTCTTGGTTTTTTGGTTTTACTTATTTATTTGTTTATAGTTAAGGGGTTGTCCACTTAAAGCAATATACCTAATACAACAAATATGATTTATTTAAAATAAAAAGTAGGGAGGAAATATGAAAATCCGGATCCTAAAAAATAATCTTTTAAATGCCATACAAACTACTCAGAATATTGTTTCTCCAAAAATCACCCTACCAATATTAGGGAATATATTAATAGAAACCCAAAACAACACACTTAAACTAATAACCACCGATTTAGATGTGGGGATTTCTTGTGAGGTTCCTGTGGATATTCAGGAAAAAGGGGCAATCACCATCCCTGCAAAAAAATTCAGCGATATAATTAAAGAGCTTCCCAATGAAGATATTGATATTACAGTAAAGAAGAATAATTTGGTGGAAATTGAGTGTGGGAAATGCAGATTTAAATTAATGGGGCTCCCCAAAGATGAATTCCCTAAATTTCCCGAGTTTACAGACAAGGAAATTATCAATATCGAACAGGTGGTGTTTAAAGAAATGCTTGATTTAACATCTTTTGCGGTTTCCCATGAAGAAACCCGCTATATACTTAATGGTATACTTGTAGAGTTTCGGGATAATGGGATAAAGTTGGTTGCCACCGACGGCCATCGTCTGGCTCTTAGTGAAAAGAAATTAAATGCGTCGTTCCCAAAAGAATTTAATATGATTATCCCCATTAAAGCCATCAACGAGCTAAACCGCAACCTCAAAAATGAAGGCGACATCCAGATAACCATAAGTACGAATCAGGTATTGTTTAATATTGATAATATTTTGATTGTAAGCCGGCTTATTGAGGGCGCATTTCCCAATTACCAACAAGTTATCCCACCCCCCCTGGAAAAAAAGATTAAAATCAACCGGCTGGATTTCCTGGCGGCAATAAGAAGGGCAAATCTCTTGACTACTCCCGATTTTCAGGCTATAAAGTTGGAAATCTTTAAAAACAAAATGGTGGTTTCAAAATCCACCCCCGATGTCGGCGAGTCAAGGGAAGAGTTGGATATTGAATATGCGGGCAAGGAGTTGATAAGCGGTTTTAACCCACATTATTTAATCGACGCGCTTAAAAACCTGAAAGAGGAATTTTTATTTTTTGAGCTGTCGGAACCCGACAAGCCGGGGGTAATCCGCACTGCCAATTATCTTTATCTAGTCATGTCCATAACCCGAATATGAAGCCCGACTCGCTTAGAAATATTTTGCCAGGGGTGCTGGAGCGGTTGGCTGGTGCGGGAGGCGGCACAGAGAACCGGTGGGGGCGGGCATGGGAAGAGGCCGCCGATGCCGGCGCTAAAAGACATACCGCGGTAGCCGGGTTTTCCAAGGGTAGATTGTTGGTAAATGTTGATTCCCCGGTATGGGCTTTTCAGTTGAATTTTAAAAAGAATGAATTATTAAAGCGGCTTAAAGCACGCTACCCTGATTTGGTAGCGATTAATTTTCGCATTGGGAAGATTCACTAAAAACACCAGATATGCCTAAGACAAAAAAACCAAAAACCAAAATGGCAGCCGCGGAAGAGCCAAAAACAATTACTGCCGCGGCTGCCAAACCCACTTACGACGCGACTACCATCCAAGTCTTGGAGGGCATTGAAGCAGTCCGCCGCCGTCCAGCTATGTATATCGGCGACACTTACAGTCGCGGGTTACACCACATGGTTTACGAGGTGGTGGACAATTCCGTTGACGAGGCCTTAGCGGGTTATGCCAATAATATTGAGGTAATTGTTAATCACGACAACAGCGTCACGGTAATCGACGACGGCCGCGGCATACCCGTAGATATTCATAAGACCGAAAAGAAACCGGCAGTTGAAGTGGTGCTTACTACTCTGCATGCCGGTGGTAAATTTGATCACCGGGTATATAAGGTTGCCGGCGGCTTACACGGCGTAGGTGTCAGCGTAGTCAACGCCCTTTCTGAATGGTTGGAAGTGGAGGTGCGCCGCGACAGCAAGGTCTATCATCAGCGCTACGAGCGGGGCAGAACCGCTTCCAAGCTGACCGTGATTGGTAAGACCAAATCCACCGGCACCAAGGTAACCTTTCGCGCGGATAAGGAAATTTTCCAGTGCAAGCTGGAGTTCTCCTATGATATTTTGTCCCAGCGCCTGCGCGAGCTGGCCTTTTTAAATAAGGGCCTTAATATCAAGCTCGTCGATAAACGCACCGACAAAGAAAATGTTTTTCAGTTTAAGGGCGGGATCGTCTCCTTTGTAGAATATTTAAATAAAAACAAGGCGCCTTTGCACGCCAAGGTAGTTTATTTTTCCCGCGAAAAGGAAGGGGTGATTTTGGAGGCGGCCCTGCAGTATAACGACGGCTACACCGAGAACATCTTTTGTTTTGCCAATAATATCAATACCGTCGAGGGGGGCACGCATTTAAGCGGCTTTAAATCCGCGCTTACCCGCGCCCTTAATCAATACGCGAAAAATAAAAATCTCTTAAAGGATGATATCGGCATTTCCGGCGACGATGTCCGCGAAGGCCTGACCGCGGTTATCAGTGTAAAATTGCCCAATCCGCAGTTTGAGGGCCAGACCAAGACGAAGTTGGGTAATTCAGAAATTGAGGGGTTGGTGGCCTCGGCGGTCTTTGAATCATTATCCAGTTTCTTCGAGGAGAATCCTCCGGTTGCCAACAAGATCGCCGAGAAAATCATTCTGGCCTCACGCGCCCGCGAGGCCGCGCGCAAGGCCCGCGAGCTCACCCGCAGAAAAGGCGCACTGGAAGGCTCATCGCTTCCCGGTAAGCTGGCGGATTGCTCGGAAAGAGACCCCAGCCTCTGCGAATTGTTTGTGGTAGAGGGCGACTCTGCTGGCGGCTCGGCAAAACAGGGCCGCGACCGCCAATTTCAAGCCATTTTGCCCATAAAGGGAAAGATCCTAAATGTGGAAAAGGCGCGCTTAGATAAGGTTTTAAGTAATGAGGAAATCCGCACTATCATTACTGCGCTGGGTGCCGGCATCGGCGAAGAGTTTGATCTTAATAAACTGCGCTATCATAAGATTATCATTATGTGCGATGCGGATGTTGACGGCTCGCATATCCGCACCTTGCTTTTAACCCTGCTGTTCAGGCAGATGCCCAAACTAGTGGAGGGCGGATATGTTTATATTGCCCAGCCGCCGTTATATAAAATTAAGCGGGGGAACCGCGAAGAATACATTGATACTGAAGAGGCAATGAACAGTATGCTGCTGGACCTGGGCAGAGAAGGACTTAAGTTATTACGCATCAAGGACAAACAGCAATTTAGTGATGCCCAATTTAAGGAAATTCTTTCCCTTTTGGTGGATTTAGAGCATATCGGCGGTTATTTAAGCAAAAAGGGAGTAGAAATTCGCGAACTGCTTGGCTTTAGGCATCCAAAGACCAAAAAATTGCCTATTTATAAGGTAAAAGTGGAGGAAATTGACCAATTTGTCTATTCGGATGAAGAATTAGCCAAGCTAACCGGCAAAGAAGCTGGAGAAGAAGAGACCGAAATGGTGGAGCTCTTTGAGTCCCAAGATATTGAGAAAATTTTCAGCCGCCTTGAGAAGCTGGGCATTGATGTTAACACTTATATCCCCCCCCTGCCAGAAAAAGAAGGGGAGAAGAAAGACGAGCGCCCAAAGCCGCTATATAAACTGGAGAACGAAAAGGAAGAACATTGTTTTCTCAGTTTGAAAGAGGTTTTGGAGTTTGTAAAGGCCCAAGCTAAAAAGGGCATGCACATCCAGCGTTACAAGGGCTTAGGCGAAATGAATCCCCAGCAACTTTGGGAAACCACTATGGCTCCGGAAAGCCGCACTATTTTAAAGGTGGCGCTGGAGGACGCAGTGGAGGCAGAGAATACCTTTAATATTTTAATGGGCGACGCAGTCGAGCCGCGCCGGGAATTCATTGAGACTAAAGCCCATGAGGTCAAAAACTTGGATATATAAACGATGGTGAAAGATTTAAACGCCAAAGAAAAGATTATCCCGGTTTACATTGAAGAGGAGATGAAGAATTCCTACCTCTCTTACGCAATGAGCGTAATTGTAGGCCGGGCCTTACCCGATGTGCGCGACGGTCTAAAGCCAGTGCACCGCCGGATTCTTTTTGCCATGCACGAGCTGAATCTCGAGCACACCAAGCCCTATAAAAAGAGCGCCAGAATCGTCGGCGAGGTGTTAGGTAAATATCATCCGCACGGCGATGTGGCGGTTTACGATGCGCTGGTAAGAATGGTGCAGGATTTTTCCCTGCGTTATCCCCTAATCGATGGCCAGGGAAATTTTGGTTCGGTTGATGGCGATGCGCCGGCGGCCATGCGTTATACCGAGGCGCGGCTGGCCGCGATTTCCGACGAGTTGCTGCGCGATATCGAGAAAGAGACCGTAAAGCTATCGCCTAATTTTGATGCCTCGCTTTCCGAGCCGGCGATTTTGCCGGCTGCGCTGCCCAATCTGCTGGTCAACGGCTCAAGCGGCATTGCCGTGGGTATGGCCACCAATATGCCGCCGCACAATTTAAGCGAGGTCATCGCAGGGGTCAGCTATTTAATTGACAATCCTGAGGCCGAGACCAAGGATTTGCTGCGCTATATTAAAGGCCCGGATTTCCCGACGGGAGGCATAATCTGCGGCCGCGACGGCATAAAGGATGCCTATGCCACAGGCAGGGGTAAGCTTACTATCCGGGCAAAGGCCACGATTGAGCGGCAAAAGGGCGGCAAGGATTTTATTGTGGTTACGGAAATTCCTTATCAGGTGAATAAGGCCTCGCTCATTGAGGCGATTGCTGATTTGGTGCAAAACAAAACCGTCGACGGCATAACCGATATCCGCGATGAGTCGGATAAAGAAGGCATCCGTGTGGTAGTTGAGCTGCGCCGGGATACTGAGCCGCAAATCGTCTTAAACCAGCTTTACAAACATACGCAATTGGAGACCACCTTCGGGATAATAAACCTAGCGCTGGTAGATGGCCGGCCGAAGGTTCTTAATTTAAAACAACTGCTTACCTCCTTCGTCGAGCACCGCGAAGACATCATTCGCAAGCGCACCCGCTTTGATTTAGAGCAGGCGCAGCGTCGGGCGCATATTCTCGAAGGCTTAAAGATTGCGCTTAAGTTTATTGACCGCATAATCAAAACTATTAAGACCTCCAAGAGCACGTCGGATGCCCGCAATAATTTAATGAAGGAATTTGCGCTAAGCGAAATCCAAGCGCAGGCGATTTTGGAAATGCAGTTGCAGAGATTGACGGCGCTGGAGCGGGATAAGATCGACGCCGAATATTTGGATTTGATAAAGAAGATAGAATTATATAAAGCGATCCTCGCTTCGGAAAAGAAGGTGTTAGAAATTATTAAGGAAGAGCTCGCGCAACTTAAAAAGCAGTATGGCGATGAGCGTCGCACTGAAATCATCGCAGAGGTAGAGGACATTGAGGTAGAAGACCTTATTGTTGAGGAAGATATGGTTATCACCTTAAGCCATGCCGGTTACATCAAGCGGCTGGCGGTAAGCAGCTATCGCAAGCAAAAACGCGGCGGCCGCGGGGTAACCGCCATGGAAACCAAAGAGGAGGATTTTGTAAAACATTTATTTATTGCCTCCACCAAAGATTACCTACTTTTCTTTACCAACAAGGGCAAGGTCTTTTGGCTTAAGGTTTACGAAATTCCGCAGGCCTCGCGCGCGGCCAAGGGCAAGGCCATGGTTAATCTTTTGCAGCTGGCCTCGGATGAGACCATTAGTTCGGTAGTAGCGGTAAAGGATTTTTCCGCGGACAAATTTTTGGTAATGGTTACCAAGAGCGGCTCCATAAAAAAGACCTCGTTAGATAATTTCAGCAATCCGCGCAAGGCGGGAATAGTCGCTATCACCTTAGAAAAGGACGACCGTCTCGTGGATGTGGAAATGACCGATGGCAAGCAGGATATTTTATTGGCCAGCAAATTAGGCAAGTCCATTCGCTTTAAAGAGCAAATGGTACGGGTAATGGGCCGGCAGGCACAAGGGGTTAGGGCGCTTAAGCTGGATAAAAAAGACGAAGTGATTGGATTGGAGGTTTTGCCGTCGGAGATTAAGAAGATGAACCTCAATCTTTTAACGGTAACCGCCGGCGGCTTTGCCAAGCGCACAGATTTTTCCGAATATCGTCTGCAGTCCCGCGGCGGTAAGGGCATAATTAACATTAAGGTGACTGATAAGAATGGCGCGGTAGTGGGCATTAAGACTGTTGCCGAGGACGACGAGATAATGACAGTCACCCAGAAAGGGATGATTGTCCGTTGTTTAATAAAGGATATTCGTAAAACCGGGCGCAACACGCAGGGGGTAAAACTGATTTCGCTGGAGAAAGGCGATTGCGTTACCGGAATTGCCAAGGTGGTAGCCAAGGATGAAGAATAAATATCCGACCCTGTCGTCTAGCCTGGTCTAGGACAAGAGCTTTTCAAGCTCTCGACACGGGTTCAAATCCCGTCAGGGTCGTTCTGCTTCGCCGTGCTACTTTCGTGCACGGCTTCGCAGCAACTTTGTTTACGGAATTATTAAACCGTTAAGATATAAATTACTCAAAAATTAAAAACAACCGGGAGGATAGTAATGGACAGACGTTTTGGAATAGCGATGGTTTTGGCAGCAGGCGTTTTGATAAGTTTGCTATTAATCGGTTGCACGGAAAAGAAATCCGAGATGCCTATAGGCGAGATAATGGCTAATACACAGGTAGCGCCGGCGCAGAATGTTGAAGTTGCCAGCGCTCCTGCGCCGGCGCAACTCGTTGAACAAACTGCCGCCCCCACAGCTGGAGCGGTAACTGAAGCGCCGTCAGTTTATATTGCGCCCACCGCTGAAGACATCCAGACCGCGCTAAAAAATACCGGATATTATACCGGAGCTATCGACGGTAAACTGGGCCCGAAGTCCAAGAAAGCAATCGAATCTTTTCAGAACGACAATGGCCTGAAGGTTGACGGTAAGGTCGGACCCAGGACCTGGGAAAAGCTAAAAGCGCACCTTAGTAAACCGACAGCTTCGGAAGTAGCCACAAGCCCGATAGCTGACTAAAGATACGAGGTAAATTATATGGCAGGCAAAGGCGGATTAACCAGTAAATTTTACCGTGAGGCGCGCGGCCTTAAGGTCGCTGCCGGCGAGCCAGTAAAAAGCGGCGCCATTTTAACCCGGCAGGGAGACCGGTGGAGGGCCGGCGCGAATGTGGGCGGCACGACAGTGCTTTACGCCCTTTGCCCGGGCACGGTCTATTTTACCAAGACCAAGGGCAAACGCAAAACGGTCATTACCAAGATACACATTAAAAAAGAAAAGTAAGACTGGTCGGTAAACTTTTATGTGCGGGATAATTGGTTATGTCGGAGAAAAATCTGCCGAGCCAATCCTAATCAAGGGCATCCAGCGCTTGGAATACCGCGGTTATGATTCGGCGGGTATTGCCCTAATCTCCGACGGAAAACTGCATTTACGCAAGATTAAGGGCAAGATAAACGACCTGGCTTTAGCCCTAAAAAAACACCCCTTGCAGCCTGCCTCAATTGGCATCTCCCATACGCGCTGGGCTACCCACGGCAAACCCAACGAGATAAATGCCCACCCCCACAGCGATTGTCATCACCGCATTGGTCTGGTTCACAACGGCATCATTGAAAACTACGCAGCATTAAAACAGGCATTATCCCGGCGCGGTCATAAATTCCGTTCGCAAACCGACACTGAAGTCGTGGTGCATTTAATCGAAGAGAACTACCGGGGCAACCTTGAGCAGGCAGTATTAAAGAGCATCCGCCGGCTCAAGGGCTCATACGCCTTGGGCGTAGTTTGTGTTGATGAGCCGGGAAAACTGGTCGCGGCCCGCTGCGGCTCCCCTTTGATTTTAGGCATTGGCAAAAGGGAAAACTATATTGCCTCGGATGCGCCGGCGATTTTGGACCTGACCCGCAAGGTTATTTATCTGGACGACGCCGAGGTAGCCGCGGTAACCAAAGACACAATAGCAATCTTTGATTTGCGCGGCAAAAAAGCGAGACATAAAATTGCCACGGTGAATTTTGATATTAGCGCGGCGGAAAAAGAAAATTTCCCCCACTTTATGCTTAAGGAAATTTTCGAGCAACCCAAAATTTCCCAGCAGATCATTTCCGGCGGATTGGTTAACGGCCGCGTAAGACTTAAGGGAATAAATTTAAGCGACGGTTATTTAAAGCGCGTACGGAATATCGTCGTAGTTGCCTGCGGCACTGCTTATCATGCAGGAATGGTGGGCAGGTATTGCATTGAGAAGCTTACCCAAATCCCGGTTGCCGTGGATTTCTCCAGCGAATTCCGTTACCGCCAGCCAATTATCGACGAGAAAACTTTAGTCATTGCCATTAGCCAGTCCGGAGAAACCGCGGATACCTTGGCCGCAGTAAGAGAGGCGCGTAGTCGTGGCGCCAAGGTTCTGGCAATTTGCAATGTGGTCGGCTCCTCGCTTACCCGGGAAGCCGACGGCTGTCTTTATACCCATGCTGGGCCGGAAATCGGGGTTGCCTCGACCAAGGCCTACACCGCCCAGATCCTGATGTTGTATCTTTTGGCATTATACCTTGGTCAGTTAAGGGGAAGGGATAAACAGCTGGCTGCGCAAATGGCGCGGGATTTAAGGCGGGTGCCAGCCTTGCAAAAGAAGATTTTGCAGGACTTGCATTATATCCGCAAGGTGGCGGGACGCCATTCCCATTTCGGCTGTTTTCTTTTTCTGGGAAGAAACATCAACTTCCCTTCGGCGCTGGAGGGCGCGCTTAAATTAAAAGAGATTTCCTATATCCCCGCCGAAGGTTATGCCGCCGGAGAAATGAAACACGGCCCTATTGCCCTTATTGACGAATATCGCGCCGTGGTGTGTATTGCCCCGGAGTCGCTCATCTACGATAAAATGGTTTCCAATATTCAGGAAATCCGGGCGCGCCGCGGCAAGGTTATAGCCATTGCCACTGAGGGCAATAAGGCCATAAGACAGCACGCCGACGAGGTAATTTATATCCCCCGCCTCGATGAATGTTTAAGCCCGCTTCTGGTGGTCCTGCCGCTGCAGCTCTTGGCTTATTATATTGCCGTAAAGCGCGGCTGCAATGTTGACCAACCCCGTAACCTCGCCAAGTCAGTGACGGTGGAATAATAGTGTCAAAGCCCTCTGAAAATGAATGAGATAAGGGGTTCACTATTAAAGGGGCTTTACAATTTTTTCCCTTTTGATTTAAGGGGGGATTTGAAAGCAGCCAATGCCCCGACCAAGAAAGGTCTTATTTCTTGTCTGGTTTGCAGCGCCAACCGGCCCGAGGCCTTGAGCATGCTTTTGAATGATCTGGACCGGCAGGATATCGATAAGGGTCTTTTTGAGGTCGTAGTCGTCAATGACGGGGCAAACCAGGAAACCGGACGGACAATCGGCAGGTTCCGGGCAACGCTACCCATCGTTTACATTGCAAATAACCCGCAACATCGAATACTGGGCAGGCTGAGAAATCAATTGATCGAAAACTCCTGCGGGGAGTTCCTTTTATTTCTCGACGATGATACGCGCATACTGGATTCCCATTTCCTTTCCGCGGCGCTGGGCCTTTTAAAACAAACGGAGGCCGAGGTCGTCATCCCAAGGGGCCAGCCACTTTATGGCCTGGTGCGGCAGAGGTATTGCTACTTGGATTTCTATTCCTTTGCCAATCGTTGCTGTCTTTACCGGAGGAATTTGGTTGAGTCATTGAGAGGATTCAATGACCGGGTAGCGACCTATGAAGATATCGAATTGAGTATCAGGGTGACCCTAAAGGGGGCGAAGATTCTGGCCACAGAGCGCCTGCAATACTATCACCCGCCGCTGTATTTTTTCTCGCTGGATAAGCCGCTGTGCATCGGCCAGTCGATTTTTGAACTTCGCAAGCGTTATCCCTTGGCCGTATGGTTGGCGCTCTGGCTTAACGCCTTGCGTTTTCTGCCGCTTTGTCTTTTTCCCACTACAAAAAATCTACAGTGGTTTAAGATCAGTCTCGGGGTCTTGCTCGGGCCGTTTGCCAGAAAGGCTTATTATTGAAATGCAGACCCTCGACCTGAATATCTTCGATATTGCTTTCCGAATTGAAACCGACTCCGATTACGTCTTTGAAAATCTGCAAAAGGACTTCTGGCTTTATCTCGGCAAGCACGGGGAAAAGGGCGGCCGCGTCCTCAAGCTCAAAGCATTGCAGCAGCGGCCGCCCTATGAGCGCGTGCCGCCGGTCGAGGCCTCTTTTTATCACATCGGCCTGATCTGCTATAAACATAAAAATACTCATTATGTAGATTATATGGGCAGGGGGTTGATGATCTACGATTTTTCCGAAGAGTTCGGCGAGATTTATCACGAAGACGAAATCTTTCTTTACGAAAGGACCAGGCTGACCGTCCTTTCCCGCCTGGGGGAGCTGCTGGATGCCGTCCGTCTCCACCGCGTCCATGCCGTGGGCTTTGCCAAGAACAATGAGGCGGTAATCTGCATCCTGCCTATGGGCGGAGGCAAGACCACCATCGCCCTGAGTCTTTTAAGGCAGGATGCCTCGGTCCGCCTCATTGCCGACGACGTATGTTTTATCGACGGCAAGGGATATGTGCATCCGTTTTTACTGCGTATCGGCGCCAGAGACCAGGCGCTCCTCGAAGGAATATCCCCGCAGTTTATCACCGAAATTAACCGGCCGTATTACGGGGTAAAATATTTTCTCGAGCCCACCTATTTTAAGGACCGCGTAGCCGAGAAGACCAAGGTGCAATACATCCTGGTCGGCAAGCGCGTGTTTCAGGATAAGACTGACATCAGGAGGATGGCGAAGCCCAGGTGTTTCATGCCGTTTGTGTGGTCGGGCGTGATGGGTTTTGGCCTGCCGCAATTGTTTGAGTTTTTCGTCCGGATGGATTTTTCCTTCCTGCTTAACCGGATTGGCGCGGCCTTCTCGCGGTCGGTTCTTTTTATTGGCCTGATCATGCGCGCGAAGACCTACGAGATAAGACTGGGCAGGGACCTCCAGGACAGCGTCGGTTGCCTGAGCCGTTTTTTGAGCCACGAGCAGGGCAGCGCCCTGAAGGAGAATCTTTGTTAAGCAATACCCTCAAGATTTTTGTTTTAAAGACCAACCATATTCTTTTCCCATCGCTGATTTCTAGAGCAAAAACTTTCGAAGTAAGAATAGGAAGGAACCGCGAAGAGGGCGCTGAGAAACTAATAAAATTCATGACTTTGACCTAATCAAATGGCCAGGAAACCAATATCACATAAGAGATATACTTCGCGTTATATCCGACCGCTCTATCACCCCGATCGACTTGTTCACCTCCTTCTCGGACAATTAAATAGTATGCTCACCAAGATTGCTTTAGATTTAAATGTATTTGAAAAGCTCAAGGGCCTCAGCTTTTCTTTAAAAAGTTTTAGCAAATTGTTAGGGATTCCGCCGTCTTCGGCAAGAGTTCTCGCTCAATCTTTGTGCACTCTTAAATTATTGAAGTACAAAAACGGCCGATTATACAATTCGCCCTTGTCACAAAAATATTTGACAATCGATTTTCATGAGTTCAATTGGATGGCGCATTTGTTCCAAGTCAATGAATGGTCCAAAGGGTTAAAAAACAAGATCCTGCATCCGAAAACACCCGAATGGCATGCCATGATGGAAGGCCGCCAAAAAGTCAGAAAAGAATTCTACACGGGGTGGTTCCACCAAAGAAGGGTTCAATGGGGACTAGAGTTGACAAGACAATATAATTTCACGCGGCATAAGGTTATCTTAGATATCGGGGGAGGGTGTGGCGGTTGGTTGATCGGAATCCTGAAGAAATTTCCCGATCTCCAAGGCCGCGTCTTTGACCTGCCAGAAGTCAAACCGTGGGCTGATCGTCAAATTCAACAAGCAACTCTGTCCCATAAGATAAAATTTGTCAGTGGCTCTTTTCTTCGAGACCCATTGCCGAAAGGCGCCGATGTCGCATTGCTGGCTAATGTTCTACATGATTGGTCTCCCAGCCAAGACAGCAAAATTCTGACGAAGGTCTATAATGTTTTACCCGTAGGAGGTGTCGTATTAATTTGGGAATTCTTTTTCCATGATGATTTTTCCGGCCCCCCGTGGGCATTCGTACAAGCGCTTTCTGTTCTCGGACCCAAAAATAAAAGCGGATGGCAACCAACCCGGAATGAAATGCTGGAAATCTTGTCAAAAACAAAATTTCGTAATATCAAATTTAAAAAAAATCTTATTATCGCCATAAAATAATCGACAGCAATCATTTTCTATCTTCTTATGGATGTCTCCATCATTATCCCGACTTACAATAGGAAGAGGCATCTTAGCCGATGCCTCGAGTCAATCCTCTGTCAAAAACTTTTAAATTTTTCTTATGAAATTCTCATCATCGATGACGGAAGCACGGATCATACATATGAATATCTGAAAAATTTTTTGGATTCAAAATATGTAAGATATTTCTATCAAAAAAATGGGGGACAGGCGGCCGCGAGGAACACCGGCATTCAAAATGCCTCCGGGCAGATACTCGCCTTTATTGATGATGATTGCATTGCTCACCCGACATGGCTGAACAATCTCCTGATGGCATTTCAAAAAAATCCTAATTACGACATCATACAGGGCCCCTATCACTACGAGAAATCTCCCAGCCTGTTTTACGAGGCCACCCGATATCTTAATGATTACGCCAACCAAATCCGGGTGGTGGACTCTTCGGAATTTTCTGAAAGGAAAGAAGCGCTTTATATCGGGACAGGAAATTTGGGGATACGAAAAAGTTTTTTTACAACTCATCGTTTGTATTTCAATGTGAGATTGAGCCCGCGCGAAGACGAGGGTCTTTATCGAAATATTAGAAAATTAAATCTTAAAATTGGATTCCTGTCCAATCCTGTGACCCACGACTGTGATTCAGGGCCCCTCCATGACATGAAGCGATTCTTTCATTATGGCCGAGGGGAGTATCACTTGCAACAATCCTGGGGAAGCTATATTCGGCTACCGTACAAAATTAAATATCAAGAGATATCCCGAAAAGAAGGCCGATGGAAAGGCCTCATCATGAAAATCATTATTGAAATCAGATGGTTTTATTGGGCACTTGGTTTCATCTTTGAATCATTTGTAAACGCGGAATTTCTTAAAAAGAAGGTCTCCTTCATTCTATGACTGAACGATATTATTCATTGGTCGTCATGACCTATCAACGTCCCGACGGCTTAAAAAGATGTTTAACCTCTCTGGCGGAACAGGACATAGAGAAGAATCATTTCGAGGTCTTGGTTATTGATGACGGTTCTCAAAATGACCATCAATCAATCATTGAGTCTTTTAACAAAACGCTAAGAATTCGTTATCTGAAACAAAAACATCAAGGCATCGTAGTCGCTCGTAACACTGGCTTAAAGAATGCCAACGGCCATTACGTTGGATTCATCGCTGACGATTATTATCTTCCTCCCGACTATCTATCCACAGCAGATGCCTTTTTTAGAGACAATCCTCGAGCTGATGTTCTTACATTCAACATCCGTTCTTGTGGCCAAGGCCTCTCAAAACATATACAGCAACTCTATATTCAACTCGCTCTATGGCGAAAAATCCAAGCTCCATATCCGCCGCAACAAATAATAAAAAGCTTTCAATTGCCGGCTTCTCGTGCGGCTATTTTCCGGAGGCGAATACTGCTTGATGTGGGAGGATTCAATGAGAAATTAAATGGCGGAGAAGACATGGAACTTACCCGCCGTCTGTCGAAAATGTCCATCCCAATTTATTTTATGCCCAATTTTTATATCGAACATTGGGAAAACAAAAATTTTATAAAATTCCTCGATCAACGTTATCGATACGGATGGTATTCTTTTAACACCTACGCCCAAGGAGAAAGTTTTGATAACAACAAAAAGATCGATCGAGGATTTCTTTTAAAAGCCTTGTTCTATGAATTACCTTATCATTTAATCTGCAATTATTTTGAACTTATGCAAAACGCGCGAAGGATACAGAAATTAAAACCATATATCATTCTTTCCCCTTTTATCCTATTAAATTTATTCTTTTATTTCTTGGGATTTTTTAAGAATGCTCAAAAATCTGGAGCGAGCGTTCAAGTCTGTCACAAGATATTGCTTAAGATTTTTCAAAAACCAAATTAATTTTCATACCGATGATAGTTAACAAACCCGAATTTCTTTCGATCAGTTTGCATAACCGATGTCAACTCAATTGCCCTTATTGTCCTTGTCCGGAAATAGGGAAGGGCCAAATTCTTAATCCCTTACAATTTGAGAACATCTTACAGAATATTACGAGCTATCTTACGTTATGCGCAATTTCCTATAGTCCCTTTGGAGAGCCATTTTTTCCTAAGACCCATATCCTGGAGAGTATGAGTATCGGCTTTAAATACTGCAAAAGAACCATTATCGTCACAAATAGTATCGGTATCGATAAAAACACTGCTCATTTTCTGGCAAGACATCAGGACAAAATCGCAATGGTTTATATCAGTGTCCACGACAATCTTGATATTTGCATCGGGAAAGCGGATAGCCTTAGTGAACGAGGGTTTCCCAGAAGCAAAATTATGTTCAAGATAATGACGCCACCTCTTCCCAAAAAATATCAATATATTTACTGGCCCACTCTGCATCATTGGACTTTTGACAGGAAACCATCCTTTGTTTCCGGATGTGCCCATCCCTCCATGTCATTCATAAAAGGAAAAATCGTAGTTGATAGCGCAGGGGATATTCATGTATGTTGTTTATCCTGGAAAAAAATTTATCTTTTAGGAAATTTGTTCAAACAATCTTTAAAAGAAATTTGGGAAAAACGAGCAAGGGACTTTCTTTCCTATTATTCTTCTCCCCAAAATCAACCTGAGGATTTCCCTTGCAGGACATGTCATTATGCGATGCGAAAGACATTGTCGCGAAATTTGCTTTCGAAAAGAGAAAAAGGTGCACGGATTTTTAATGAAGAAAAAACAAAATGAAAAACGATGAATATTAAAAGACTAATTACTCAAACATACTATTGTCCCCTGTGCGGCACATGTCTTTCCTGTGTCATCAAGATATTTTTGAATTTTTTTGTTTTCTTCCTATACGATAAAAAGATGGTTGATTCCCTGAGCGTCGCGGGAAGTATGGCGCGAGGTGATTATGTCCCCGGGGAGAGTGATATTGATTTAATTATCCTTTTAAAAACTTGCGAAAAAGAAGAAGAATTGGCCTTCGCTTATAAAATTACCCAGCAATTTAAGAAAATAAACTCTTTTCTAAGAATCGGCTCTCTGGTTCATCTCTTGACCCCAAGCGATAAAACATTCATCGAAAACATTTCAAAATTTACTTATATCTTTAATCCTTCTCAATGGCGGACTTTGGCGGGAAAGAGGGATAGGCCACCGTTAAACCTATCGGTTCCTCCTAGTTATTTCGGATTAATTTGTAACGCGAAGATGTGGCATGAGACTTTACTATCCTCGTTCTTCTACTATGAAGAATCCCTCCACCGCGACTACCGAAAGT
>JBMONJ010000041.1:0-2201 GCA_049324655.1 Candidatus Omnitrophota bacterium
TCTTACAGTAGTTGATAAACGGTTATCAGAGTTTTTAGAAGAATTGCAATCCGCCTCCTCGCCGGCGGCCTTCGGCGGAGAATCGAGAATAGAAAATGGAAAATCGAATGTTGCACCCTCCGCAAACGGCAGGACTGTGGCGGCGGAACAACTTGCGGCTTGCAGCTTGGAGCTTGCAGCGCACGAGGCCTCTTCGCCGGTTAAAATCTTGGTGGTGGGTAGCTCATCTTTCGTAGGAGTCTATGTGTTACGCCCGTTAAAAAGAATGCTGTATGAGTTGCCCGTCAAATTTATCTCAGCAGCCAACGGCAAGGAAGCCTTGGCGAGATGCCAAACGGATAACTTTGATTTTGTGATTACCAGTATCGATATGCCAGAAATGGATGGTTTGCAATTTGCCGCTGCATTGCGCAAAAGGGAATCATATAAAACAACCCCCATTTTCGTAGTGAGTTCTCAAAGCCCACGTGATTACTGCAAGCTTTCATGGGCGTTACAAGATAGCGTGGTCAATAGGAGCTTTCTACCCTTTAATGCCGGCCAAGAACTTGCGGAGGTAATAAAAAAGTCTATCAGGGCTTCCTCCTCGCCGCTGCAGCTTAAGAAATTACTCTTCGTCGTCACGCTCTTGGCAGTGTTTGCCGCTCCGGCCTTTGCCCAGACGCCGGCAACGCAGCCGGTTGATTCTGCTTATTCTGCTTATAAGGCCAGACAAGATTCGCTTTATAGGCAGTTGGACTCGTTGGCGGTCGCTATTGATAGCGGCTACGCGAGCTATGGCCGGAGCTTAGACACATTAATGGACCTCACTGAGCAGGCGATAAAGGACGCAACCCTCTTGCACGCCAAGCTTGATTCCTTCTTGCGGACTAAGAAAGCTTCCGCGCTTAAGGCGCAGGCCAGGCAAGACTCCCTGTTCTTTGTAAGGTCCATGACGACTCATGCGCAGAGATTGCTGGGCATAAAAGAGAACCAACCCATCAGGATCGTAACCACTGAAGCCCGCCTGCCAGATCTTGAAGGAAAGACAATCGATTGGACAGCCTACCGCATATTCGTCCAGCAGAATGACGGTGCTTACAAAGAGCTGACGGCCGAGGTCAAAATTCCCCAGCCAGACGGCTCGAAGAAGAAACAATCAGTAGTCAAGGTGCTGTTCCCGCAAACTTGGGGGAAGATTGAAGCTGGCTTGGCCACTATAGAAAAGCTCCCGCAGCCCGACGGCGCGGTGAAAGAGCAGCTTACTTTAATAGACAGATTGATAACGCTCGAATACTTCGTGAGGGAATCCCTCAAAGCGCAGCCCAAAGAAGAATACCGCATAGACTGGAGCAAAGGGATTTGGATACCCGTTGTAGTCTTGGCTGTAATTTGGCTGGCTATTCACCTTTGGGCCTCAGCCGAGAAGCGGCCTACAAATAAAGATGATGACAACGCCTCCAGCCCGCTCATTGAACTCCCAACTCCCAACTCCCAACTCCTGACTAACAGCCAAGAGCCAAGAGCCAAGAGCTATATAGGCTCCAGCCCGATTAACTTATCTCAACAGCTACAGGGCTCCTCGCCGCTCGGCAGAGTTTATCCTATAAATACTATAAATAATAGCAACAACCAAAGGCCGCAATTCTTGCTTTTCAAAAAAGAGGCTACAGCATTAGCTGCTCGATTAAAAGGAGGTTCGGATTATGAGGATTACATAATGCAATCTATTATTTCTTTGCAGAAGGCCATAAATAGATTTAGGGGCAATAAAATCTCTGACGAGAGGATATATGGGTTAGGAAGAAAGATGCTTAAACTTGAAGATGAGTTTAGCGTAGTACTATCTCGGACAGTAGAACTCTTGAAGCTAATGCATAAAAATTGGCCCGGTCTCCATTGCGAATCAATATTTAGCTTAATATCCAACTTGGTTGCTCCCTCAGCAAGGATGGAATTGGTTTCAGAACGGATTAAATATGGCCAGTCAAGAATCATAGCTATGCAAAAGATTATAGATGCCTTGCTCAGCGCTGGTTATGATGAGGCAAAGGCATATTCTTTTCTAAGTGAAATAGTATGGGAATTTAATACCTACTACTCATCAGCTTATTGGAAGGCATTGCATCAGTGGCTCGGCATACAATTCGATCTGTCTTCGATAGCCTCCATAAGAAAATTTTTTAAGGAAATCAGGGGTTTAAATATCCGGTATCCAGAAA
>JBMONJ010000042.1:0-2196 GCA_049324655.1 Candidatus Omnitrophota bacterium
GAGAAAATCACCGGGATAGATTTAAGACTAATCAAAGTAGAAAAGAAAGTAGAAGAAATTGATGCAAGACTAATCAAAGTAGAAAAGAAAGTAGAAGAAATTGATGCAAGACTAATCAAAGTAGAAAGAGATACCACCGAGATTAAAATCTCTGTCAAAGACCACTCCCAACGGTTGTCACACCTAGAAGAATCCCTCAAATAATCCTCAATCCTCTGCCACCTATTTAAAATTCCTACATATCGAGAAATTGTCTTCTCCGCCGGCGAGGAGCATTCAGTTGGAAAT
Source organism: Candidatus Omnitrophota bacterium (assembly GCA_049324655.1). Classification (GTDB taxonomy): domain Bacteria; phylum Omnitrophota; class Gorgyraeia; order JAUYCX01; family JBMONJ01; genus JBMONJ01. The sequence continues at coordinate 289 of JBMONJ010000042.1, forward strand.
GTTGGGTCGATAGTCGATAGTCTATAGTCTATGGGCCATTGACTATTGACCATCGACGCGTAGCCCTTATCTGAAACGGCCGGCGAGGCCGCCGCGCGAAGCGGGCGAGCCTTCCCGCGGCTTCGCCGAGAGGCGAGCGCCTCGTCCGCCACTTTCAGTGGCGAAACGGGCGAGGAGGCGGGCTTGGAAATTCCAAATTCCAAATTACAAATTCCCAAAACAGTGGAATCCTTTAGAGCTACCGGGCTGGAGGCGTCGCCTAAATTCGCATTGACAAACCATAGTTTTCCATTTATACTTCTTTTTAATAGAGGAGGCAGGGATATGGAAAGTGAATTGATTATGGAGAGATTAGGTATAGTTGAAGGACGAATGGACGAACACCAAAGGATATTCGAGGAAATTAAAGATAAATTCAATATGGTGGATAATAGATTCAACCGGTTAGAAACCCAATTGGATAACAAGCTTGCCGCTTTGGATAGCAAGATTACAAGATTCTCTACTTGGATAATTGGGCTACTGATGACCAGCTGGCTCTCCATAGTTCTGATTATATTGAGGCAATTCGGCCGATAGCCCAAACTTCCTGCTGTAGGCTTTTCCGTCAAATCCTCCAAAAGCACGGTTTTCACAGCCGTGCTTATTTTTTTGCTCGCGGCGGGCGAGGAGGCCTTTTCAGTTCCCCCGTTCCCCAGTTCTCCAGTTACCCCGTTACTGGCGACTGGGTCGCTGGGGCTCTGGGGCACTATAATGGCGGGCGAGGAGGCCCCTTTAGCTGATGGCTGATAGGTCATAGCTCTTGAATTAAGGTATGTGTCCCCGGAATTCGTGTCCCCGCTGTTACTGGGATAACGGATATCGTATCCCCTGGTAACCAGATGAATCTGGCCTAATTTTCCCCAGATTAACCATTGATAGATATAATTTAAACCCCTGCCTCCATGGTTTGCGCCGAAGTACTTTGTGGTATGCTCTTCGACAAATGCCTGAAGCGGTTTATCAAACCCCGGGCCGTCATCAACGCAGAGAATACGGATACCCTTTCTTCCGCCGTCTTCAGTAACTTTAAAACCGAAAAAGAAATTATTAACCGGTTCCCACGGGTTATTGTAGGCAAAAATATCAGCTAAGCCGTAAAAATTTTTCAACAGCTCATAAGCCACTTCCCATGCCAAAAGGCCGAAGGTGGGCGCCCCCAGTTCCCCGAAATAATCCTTATGAAGATAATAACTTTCTGCTTCAAAAAGCGGACAGAAGAAATTGATATGCGAATCAAGCGGCAAAGCAAAATCATCCCCGCAGATTTCAAATAAGGCCGCGCGAATTGGGCCATAATCACTGTTGAGGTCCTTTGCGGTAAAAAAGAAGCCGTGGGCAAAGCCGCTGCCAAATGCCGCAAATATCCTATTGCGAAACTCTTGAGCACTAAGAACCGGGGCTTCCGTCCGCAAAAGGTCAAAATCGAGAAGACTGAATTTAAGCGGGCTGGAGGAACGGGCGGTATTCGCTGTAAACGCCATGGACAAATCTTTTCCGGTCTCCTTCTCAATTGAAGCTATCAATTCCTTTATATCGGCTAATTCCCATTTGCGCCATTGGGTCCCGCCGTAATACCGGGAAAGCAGCGCTTCCAGTTCTGAAAAATCTCTGGCAACAAATATCTCGGCGTCAATCGGCTTGTCTTCGATTTTATTATGCAGTCTTGCTGACATATCTACAGCAATATGGATACCTCCCGTTACGAAATAAGTTATCTCATGAGTACGGTGTCCGCCTAAAACAGACGGATGTAAAATGTCCTCGCAAGACAGAGTAAAAATAGCTATCATATCGCAGAATTGAGAAACCAACTCCCATCCCAGATTGTTAGCAAGAAAACCGCAGACATATTTAGTCAACCCTGAC
>JBMONJ010000043.1:0-2182 GCA_049324655.1 Candidatus Omnitrophota bacterium
CCATCGAAAGCGAAATCGCCGTGTTTCACCTTGCGCCGCTAAGAGACAGTCTCACCGGCCCACTGGAAATCACTATGCATACCCGGGTCTTCTCTGATCTTTTGGGCCGGGCCGCAGTAAAATATCACTTTGATATTGTTAATCCTTTCAGTGTGAACTTGGAACTATTTGGCGCGCAGTTTGAGGTCTATACCCAAGAAAAGGGGAATCTCGCCAAGGCGCTTTTGCCGCAGACTATTTTGGCCTCCAAACAGTCAACAACCATTTTAGGCCAGTTTCAGGTTAAGAATATCCTGCGCGATATTTTTCTCGACGAGCTGGTAAAGGGACACGCCATAAAAGCCAAGCTCTCCGGCCAGCTGCGTCTGCCGGAAACCGAGATTAGCATTCCCTTCAAGGCCGAGGCAGTGCAGGAGGTGGATTTTGAGCGCGGTCTTGACTGGTTGAAGTTTTGGCGCCGCAGGTAACCAAGTATTCTCTTTACCCTAAAACTGCACTTCGAGTATAATTATGGCGCATTGAGTTTCTTATTTTAAAGAAGGAGGACTCCATTGGCCACATTCGAGTACCGCAAACTTTTAAGGGCAAGTGTTATGCTCAAGGTAACCTATAAGACTTTTGGCGAGCCACACTTGGAAGGCAGCGGTTATTCCCGCAATGTCGGCACCATTGGCGTGAATTTGATCTTGTCGGACAAGATAGAGCGCAATACTGATGTGGAGGTGAAGATATTGCTGCCGGATAACGATATCCCGGTAATTGCCCGCGGAAAGGTTATTTGGGTACACCGCTGCGAATATATCCCGCCCAGCAATAAACAATATTATGTTTGCGGTGTACAGTTCGATGATATGTCTGAAACGGACGCGGTCAAGACTTCGGATTTTGTTCATCGTCTTCTCAAAGAAAAAAGTGCGCAGGAACTCAAGAAGACAGTAGATAAGTTGGAAGAAGAAAATAAATAATGGCGGCCGGACAAAGGATACTGGTAGTCGAAGACGATAAGCATATTTCCCGTCTGATTAAATACAATTTAGAGAAGGCGGGATATGACTGTCTTTCTTCAATAACCGGAGAAGACGCCTTGCAGGTTTTGGAGGGCGAACCCGTGGATTTGGTCCTCTTGGATATTATGCTGCCCAAGATGGACGGATTTGAGGTTTGCCGGCAAATCCGGCAAGACCGGGAATTAAAAGATACCCCCGTAATTATGCTGACAGCCAAGGGCGAGGAGATAGACCGCGTCTTGGGGCTGGAATTGGGCGCCGATGATTATATTGTCAAGCCCTTTAGCGTGCGGGAATTGGTTTTGAGAGTGAAGGCGATTTTAAAACGAGGCGCTCCGGCGGAAAAAGAGAAAACGGTTATTAGCTCTGGGCCGGTCGTCGTAGACGTGCCGCGGCACAAGGTCACGGTTAATGGCAAAGAGGTCAAGCTTACGGCAATGGAGTTTAAGCTGCTTTCCATTCTGATGGAAAGGAACGGCCGGGTGCAGAGCCGGGACCGGCTGTTATCCGATGTCTGGGGCATTGAGGCGGAAATTTACACGCGCACCGTGGATACGCACATCAAGCGGCTAAGAGAGAAGTTAGGCAAGGCGGGGAGACTTATCGAGACGGTGGTAGGGGTAGGGTATCGTTTCAAGATAGAGGAGAATGAGGATTAGACTGCACTGGAAATTAGCTTTGCTCTGCGGCGTTGCCGCCGGTTTGGGGTTTATTCTGGGACAGAGCGCGATCGCACCGCGGTTTTTTTGGGCGCCGCCCGCGTTGATAATCTTGGGGGCGGCGCCGCTTTTTTTTATTTTATTTTCCCGTCCGCTTAAAATGATAATCGCCTGCACGCGTTCCATCGCCAACGGCGATTTTTTGTGCCGGCCAAAGTTGCGCCGCAACGACGAAATCGGCGAGCTCGGTTTGGCAATGGCAGAGATGGCTGAGGCCATTAGCGTTCGTTTTGAGAAGATAAAGCAGGAAGCGGCCCGTGCCGCTACGGTCTTCTCGAGCATGTCCGAGGGCGTTATTCTTACCGACGAGAAAGGCGGGATACTCCTCATTAACCCTTCGGCGAGAAAGCTGTTTTTTCTCGATACCTCGGTTGAGGGGAAGATTCCTTTGGAAGCCCTGCGCAATCTGGTGGTTCAGGACACCATTGACCGGGTCCTGCAGGAGGATGCAGGGCT